>JAZGAR010000072.1:0-2494 GCA_036475875.1 Thermoplasmata archaeon | reverse complement strand
CCTATTCTATTACTAAAAAATACGGAGGTGAATAATGGTCATATCTATCAATTTACCTGAAATGAATATAAACAGCAATAATTCAGTAGCAAATTATTATACAGGATTAAGAAATAGTGTTTGTATTTTCAATATGTTATCTAAGATAATGATTGATGAGAGTATATTTAATTACTGCACTCAATCATAACTGCAAAATGTTCTGTTATGCTGTTGCTCTCTTCACTAATCGTCTGACAAGAACTCATTGATAAGAGTTATACATGTAATAACGAACAGTTAGGTTGAAATGTACCGACCACCTCACCGCACCCTTAGCAGACAGTCTCAAGCTGATCTGTCATGGTATTTTTATATTGGTGCATTAATTAAGTATACATCTATCATTTTTTATGGTACCATCCTGAAAAACATCGCCAGCAAAGGAGGGTACCATGAAGATTGCCTTGGATCTCGATGTCCAACTCAAAGACGGCATTTTGATCCTGAAGGAAAGCTCCGGCAGAACCCTGATCTTTCCCAAGGATCATGTCGTTCCAAAGAAGATCCAGATGGTCACTTTGGCAGAACTCAGCGATCTGACCATAGAGGAGATCTGCAGACTGTTTGGCTACAAGACCAGAAAATCCTACTACGACATCCGGCGTTTCGTTCTCGAGAACAACATCGAGGCCTTAATGCCCAAGAAAACCGGTCCCAAAAGCGCCCCCAAACGGACTCCAGAGTTGGAAAAAAGGGTTATCCAGCTTCGCTTGAGTACCGACAAGAACAT
This sequence comes from Thermoplasmata archaeon, assembly GCA_036475875.1. GTDB lineage: Archaea > Thermoplasmatota > Thermoplasmata. Next base: position 1,722 of record JAZGAR010000072.1, on the reverse strand, counting down.
GTACGAGATGATTCCTATCTTGAATCGAGAGGGCTTCTCCGTCAAGGCGCGCCTGGTGGCTCAGATTTTGAGCGACTACGGGATCAGCAAAAAAAAACCGCTCACAGAGAAGTAAAAGAGCGTTCCCAAGCCTTGTTGACTCCGGAGACTATCGAGGTTCTTGATAGCGGACTGAAACCCAAGCGTATTGAGATTACCCGGCAGTCCGTACAGGCAGAACTGGAGTCACTGCTCAGGCGAGGTTTTACTACCACCCATGCTGGCGGTTTCTTTTTCATCCCTTACTTGCAGGAGCTCGATCTTTACGGGGCTTTAGGGGAACTGAGTGCCCCCAAAGCAACAGGGATTCCTACCGAGAAGGTAGCCCTGCAACTTATCTGGGAACCCCTTTTTGGCTATGTCAAGGGTATCCGGACCGTTGACCCAGTGAGTCAAGCAGATTTCGGCGTCCTGTCGGGCCTGCCTTTCATTTGCTCTGTTTCCACCGAGTATCGCTTCCTTGCCGAAAGCACCACAGAGCGCAGTGAAGCTTTTCAGAAGCATCTGGGAAAGCGTCTGGTCCATCTGGATTATGTTACAGGTGATGTGCTCAACATGGATGGCCATTCCATCAAGCTCTTTTCCCGAAAGGAGATGAAGGCTTCTTATCTTTCCAAGGACAAGACTTACGGCAAAGCCATCCGCACCTTCTACACCCAGGATCAAGCCAGCAAAAAGCCGCTTTTTGCAAAAGTTGCCTATTCAGGCGCCACAGTAGCTCAGGTAACACCCCAACTGGTAGAGGCTAACAAAGAGATCCTTGGCGGCCCCTTCCTCACTGTGAGCGACAAAGAGTGGTTCATCGGCAGCCTTCTGGATCAACTCGACAAGATTCACGGCATCCAGGTATTGCTCCCACTCAAACGTACGGCCAAACGGATTAGAGAGATGGAGGCCATCCCTTTTGAAGAATTCAAGTATCGTTACGAAAACCGGCCCATTGCCAGGCTGGTCACAGAACTGGATGGTTTTACCGGCCAGATGAAACTCTTTGTCAAACGAAATGGTGATGGCACCTTCTTTGCTCTGATCACCAACAAGAAATACTTTCGGGCTGCCCGGGCCATGGAGATTTATCGCAAGCGCTGGAGAATCGAAAACTTCTTCAATGAAAATGGCTTCTTGGGCCTTGATCGGCTACCTTCCCTCGAACTCAATGCCATCCAGACGGCTTTGAGCCTCAAGCTGGTCTCATTTCACCTGGTTGATAACTTGAGAAAAAATCTCCCAAAACCTTTTTCGACAATGAAACCGGAGTCCATCTACCAACATTTCATCCAGGGCGTTCAGGGGAAGGTCCAACTCAAAAAAAACAAAGTGCAAGTTGATATCTACGGCTTTCAGCACCGGGATGCGGTCGCTCCCCTGTTCAAGAGGCTGGAGCAAAAGCTGACCGTCCAAGACATCGATCCTCGTTGCCCCTGGCTAAATGACCATGTGCTGAGCTTCTCATTTAAGTGAGAAAGTGTATATCGAATTAAGGCTGAATTATTGCTGAATACTGTCTCAAACACACGGAACAGGATGATAAGAGATACGAAATTCTCGAGGATGCCGAGCGTGAAACAAAACGGTGTTCTGCTATCGTACAGAACCTGCTCACTTTTTCTCGGATCGAGAAAGAGGGTGAAGAAAAATTTAAAAAAATGAGTGTTGCCAACCTCTTTGATCGGGTTCGCCGTT
>JAZGAR010000071.1:0-27961 GCA_036475875.1 Thermoplasmata archaeon | reverse complement strand
CTTTTAAATATCCATAAAGATAAAATAGAAAGGTCCACTTGCGGACGATTTCCAACATAGATGAAAAACGGTTGGACGTGATAAGATGAGCAAAAGCAAAGAAAGCAGGAGGGTAGCACCTGCAAGTGAGAAGAAAGCTACAAAGAAGGATGAAGACTGGAGAGAAATGTGCAAGGACTGCGAGATTTTGAGGCTTTATAACGAGTGTACATTCGGTTGTGAACTTGTCAATAACTCCTTGAAGAGAATACCAAAGAAAAAATCCGGATAGAATTTGATACTATGTTTCCGGCTCAACAGGCGTTGGGGTCTTATCTGGAGATGGCATTTCCACCGGTGGTAGAATCTCCACTGGTATCGGTTTTTCTTTTGGAATCCCGATACGCTTCTTATAAACGAGATATGCCACCACTGACACCACCAGAACCAGCACAACGCCTAAAAGTGGCAAGTAAACGTTGAATTCCTCCTTTAATTCAGCAACCTCAACGGTAATAGAGGTTGTATTGCCCATTCCATCCTCGTTGATCACCTTCAAGGTGATATCATAGGTTCCGCTTCTATTATAGAAGTGGGTGGTTTCCATTCCCGAAGAATTTGTTCCGTCCCCCCAATCCCATAGATATTCGTCTATATCTCTACCATTAAGGTCAATCGATTCCGAAGCATCAACCCTGACTAATAGATACTCTGTTTCATATGTGAAATTGGCAATCGGTCCCATGTTTTCCCTCAGAAATGGGCCGTCTATTTGTTTTCCGAACATCACTGTCGATTGGCGTGCGTTCGGTCCGTCATCACCATCCAATCCATATGTTAGCACCAACCTACCCATACCATCCACATCACTCGTAAAAAAATCCCCTAAATCTCTGTCCGCATCATCACTTGAGGCTCCTGTCGTTTTGATCGTGCCTGTATGAACATAATCATGTATGGTGGTTATCAAAAAGGTTCGGTTCTCTGAAAGCGCATCTATACAGATGGCCCCTTTAACCCCCCATGAAGCGTTTACCATATCATCCGGACTGTCGGAGTTTCCTTCTTGATCTGTCTCGTACCAGGTCAACCCGATTCTTCCAGCATCGCCTGCCGAAATCCAGGGGAGGACTCTTCCCCCAGGTGTTTTTGTGACCTGGGTTATATCCCAAGTTGCCCCTCTATCCGTTGAAATCCCTAAAAAGACATTCGCCATGTCCGCCCATGTGATGTATACATTACCTGCATTGTCAACATCCACCACTACGAATATGTTTTGGATATCATCCAATGTGTCAATAACATTGTATCTGGTGAAGGTGTTGGCCCCATCATCGGACACATAAACCACCAATTCTCTCCCTTCCGTATTCGGGAGATAAAGCGTGCCATCGTTCTGGTCCACAGCAAAATAATCTCGGGAACCAGTGGACGAGGTGATCGGCAACCCTCCATTACCTGATATCCAGCCCAACCCTGCTCTTGTGAACTGAGATTTCTGAATGTATAACCCACCAGGAATCTGATTGTACGTCAGGTACAATGTCTGGGGGTCGGAGAAGGGGAACGAGCTAACAGTTGGACCGATAACAAACCATTGCCTGTCATCTATTGGCCTAACCGAAGCCTGTGGGTTTTGAATCCAAGTTTCCCCTCCATCAAAGGAGGTATCCGCAGTGATTGTTGCGCCGTACAAATCCGTGAAAACGATGGTCCCATCCGAAAAAACCTCGCAGTATGAATCTCCTGACCCGCCGTAATTGATATCACCGCGCCCGGTCTTCTTGAATTCCCAGGTGTAACCACCATCCTTCGATATCCACAGGTTTCCGCTCAACTGGCTTCCAAGACCGGTTGGAGAGTCGAGGTAAAGCCATTCATCGCCGTCTATCCCCGGAGCAGCAAGGATGTGCGGCTCGAAACCTCCCCCCACAGAATCCGGGATCTCCAGCGTGAAGAACTCCATATCTCTTTCCTGGACGACAGATTCTGAGGTCGTGTAATCATCCTCGGCAGAACTTAATGGATTGTTAATAATGACCATAAGGAAGATTAAAAAGACAACCGGGTAGATTTTCAATTTACTGGTTTTGGCAGGGCTTGGATTCATACTTCACCACACATTCCGTTTATCTAATTAATAACACTTATACGTTTTGGCGGGTTGGCCCAGGGTTTCCCCAACCCATTTGAAAAAAGTACATAGCAATAGCTACTCACTCCCCGCCGAAGAATCCTCTTAGCACAGGATGCATCTCTATCAGTTGCTCCCTCCCTATGTCCTCGTACATACGGATGAGTATACCCACAGTTAGTAAAACCCCTGTTCCACTGGTATTTCCAACAGTGCCAACCATGTCCGCCATGGCAGCCAAACCGCCAACAAAGGCACCGCTGATGATAGTTACCACTGGTATGTAGCGCTCCAGCACCTTCTTCAGAACTCGTGGATCTCGCCTGAAACCTGGAATTTGCATACCGCTGCTTTGAATCTGTTTAGCCACAGCCTCTGCACCCATGTTCGTCGTTTCGATCCAGAACTTGGCAAATATTATCGAGCCTATGACCATCACCGCAAGATAGATCAATGAATGAGCGCCCACTTGCCAGTATTCATGGCCACGCATGTAGACACCATATCGTTCAGGGTTCATCAAAGGCAGGAACCACTCGCTAAGGCCGTTCACTCTGGAAACGTAGTATGCACCTCCCATGGTAGCCTGGGTTGGATTATTTGGGTCTGTAAAGCCACCAACCCACCATTGACCTCCAATTAAAGGAATCCTTTTCGCTGAGGGGTGGGACCAAAGGAGCAGCGAGAACATGTTCACATTTGCCAGAACGGCAGCCATCAAGATCACAGGGATGTTGGAAGCATAGATCAGCCTGATAGGATACCTTCCCCTCGCACCCCTGACCCTGCCGTGGGCGAGAGGCAGCTCTATCCTCGTTGACTCCGCATAGGCCACTATCAAGAATATGACGATAGTGCCCACTAGCGCAATAACGGGGTTAGGCGGGGCTAGCAATATGGTCTCGAACCTACCTTGACTGAGCTGTGCCACATTGGAATTTCCAATCAGATAAAAGGTCTTTGGTATGGCACCGCTGGGTGTCGGGCCAGCACCTGCTATGTTGTACCTTTCCGAGGCTGAGGTGGGCATCCAGCTGATTGTACCTGTGAATATTGCCTGAGATACTCCAGCTGCGATGAAAAGGCTGATGCCGCTGCCAATACCCCATTTGGAAACAACCTCGTCCATGAAGAACACTAAATAGCTGCCTATGAACAACTGCAGCACGATGAGGGTCTTGGCCAATAAATCGCCATAACCTCCTGACATTGCATCCAATTTGCCTACAAAACCCTCGGCTGGCACAAGATAACCGTAGACCTGAGGCACGGCCTCAACGACGATCATCACGATAACAAGCAATTTCTGAGTACCCTGGTAAATGGCCTTGTCCTCGGGTTTTGTCAAATCCAATTTTATGATCTTGGCCCCTGTGAATAGCTGCATGATTATCGAGCCTGTAACAATCGGTCCAATACCAAGATGCATCAGAGAGCCAGAGGCTCCGGCCATGATGGCACGATACTCCGAGAACAGGTCAAGGGTATCCTCCTGACTCAGACCGTATATGAACACATTCGTCATTATGAAGTAGACTATCAAAACCAGCAGTGTCCACGTCATTTTCGTGCGGAAACTCACATGGCCTTCGGGTTTCTTTACCGCAGGCAATCTATCTGTCACCGGTTTTAGACCCTTAAGTCTACTACCCTCGCCAGAATAAGATAGTACGAGAAAGATCAGACCGAATAAAGGTCCTGTAATGGCCGCGGTGATGAATATGATCACAGGGTCGAAATTCGATGATAAAGAGTAAAACGCTACTATCGCTACCCAGATGATGATAATCGGTAATGCCACCGCCTTGTTTCGTGCTTCATCAGCCATTATCACTCAGCCTCTGAGGTATTCTCCTCTATCACCTTTTTTGAGAGTAACACCTTCCCGCCGGCATCTTCAACCTTGGATTTTGCAAGTTTTGAAGCGTCGTAGACCTTGATTTGCAGGGATTTTTTCAATTTTCCTGAGCCCAATAGCTTGTCTATACCTGCAGAGTTCAAATCCACCTCGATATTTTTCCTAGCTATCTTCGCGTATCCCTTTTTTTGGAATTTTTCCAAACTTTCTTCCAGTTGACCGACATTAATGGTTTTGACGGTTTTCTCGGAGGGGAGTTTAGGTCGGGTAAAGCCATATCTGCCGAAGTGTTTTGGATCGTATTTGACCGTGGTAATGTACTTGTGCTTATGAAGGCCCGCGTTTCCTCTTCCACCTCGTTTTCCGGCACCCCTACCCGCTTTCTTGCCTCTTCCATGGGTCCGGCTGCCACGGAACTTTTCTGTTTTTCCCATGTCATTCCCTCATATCATTCTCCCAATGATCTCGTTTATATCCTCGCCCCGATATCCCAGAGCGCCGCCTGATTTATAGCTCCTCTTGATTCCCTCGTATCCCTTTCTCGGAGGATGGAGCCTTATCACTGGCTTTATGTCTTTGATGTCCTGATACTTTGCCTCTTCCTGCGATACGGCCTTTGCAAAGGACATAATGGATTTGTAATTCGTATTCGCCTTGATATAGCGGTCAGAGATTTTTTTATCTCCCATCAATCTTCCTCTATGAAGAATCATCTTTGCTAAAGTTTCAGGCATTATCTCTCCCCACGTGACATAATCCTTCACCTTTTGGAGCATTCCAGAATAACTCTTTGATTTTGGCAATAAAACGCAATGATTGACCCTATTCAGCCTCAGTATCTTCAAAGTATCCTTGATATCAGGTTTGACATTCACAGTACCTCTGACCCTTATCACCGCATATGTCATTTCTTCTCCTCCTTCTCTGAGGACTCATCCCCTTTTAAGTCATTCTTTACCGAACCCTCTTTCTTCACTTTTTTGATCTTCTTTTCGGCGTCTTCCTTTTTCCCAGCTTCCAAGTCCACAGGCTTTCCCTCTACCTCTTCTGTTTTTGTTTTGTTGGTTCCTTCGACTTCTTCTTCCTTCTCCATTACCCTCTCAGGGATCCTGCCGGTAACGATGCGCATCCTATCCTCCTGGGATTTTAGAACCCTCATCTCTGCCGTCTTTTTTAAGGCCTCGAATGCAGCAGCAGCATAATTGGTGGTGGTCTTTGTGTGGCCTTTTGTGAATGCCCAGACATCCTTTATCCCTGCTAGCCTTAATACGGGTTTTGCCACATCTCCAACTGCCAGGGCAATACCTCTTGGTGCAGGCTTAAAGGTCACTCTAACGGAGCCTTCCTTTCCGCTCACCTCGAATGGCAAGGAGTGAGGTGCACCACAACCACATTCCCAGGAACCACAACCTCTTCTCACCTCGATTATGTTCAGTTTGGCGTTGTCTATGGCCTTTCTAATCGTGGGCCCAACTTCCTTTCCCTTTGCCTTACCCAGGCCCACATAGCCATTTGAATTACCCACCACGGTGGTGATAGCGAATCTGACTCTCCTTCCGGAATCGGTCATTCTTTGAACCATGTTAACATCCAATACCTCATCCTCCAAATCAGGCAATAGTATGTCCACGATCTCAGCCTCTCGAAGAGGAAGACGTGTTCTCAGCGCCTCGGCTATGGTCTTGATCTCACCTTCCTCAACCATCTTTCCTAGTCTTGTCTTCGGCACCCAATACATCATTTCCCCCCCTCCAAACCTGCTTTCACCGCTTCAAACTGATTTTTTAGGTTCTCGTCTATATGTTCTCCTCTGATCCTTTCATCAGAAGGTAAAATATCCTCACTGTGAGGTATGTCTATTCCCGCATCCACCAGTCCCTTCAAGGAAGCAAAGACCCTTGAACCTTTCGTTGGTGTGTGAAGCCCTATGTCCAAAACGGCCCTCTCAACCCCTGCATTTACTGCCCTCTTGCCTGCAAGATAACCTGTAAGATACGCTGCAGGAGTGTTGGAAACAGAGCCTTTCCAGCCGTATTTTTCAAGTTCAATACCTTCAGCGGATACGATGATCCTATCACCCTTGAAATCGAACTCAACCAACTGGATACGAAGGTTTCGAAGGGACCTTCTAATTACAGCTCTCGGCTGTCGGGATTTCAAAAGGTTTATTCTCTTTCTGTAATCGGTTTTACCTTCCCGTCTTCTTCGTCTCATAACTCTGTATCTCGGACCATGCGCCATTGAAAATCACCTATTTCTCCTTAAACAGTCCTTCGCTTCTCAAATGTGCCTCAAGCCTCGCCTTGTTCCTGAACATTCCGCCTTTCGCCCGTCTGTAGAGTTTTCGATAGGTAGCCGTATCGATTTTCCCTTGGCTCCTGTACTTCATCAACTGGGCACGAATCGGGCGAATGGTTTTTATCCAGGCTCTTTTCTTCGGTGTTCTTGCCTTTTTTGTGCCTTTTCTTGAGCCTTGCCCCCTTCTTTTGCCCTTCTTTTTCTGCCCCTGGTTATGTCTGCTCCTCCCACGAGATATTCCAGCTTTTTGTTTGGCTTTGATGGCCTTGGAACCGATCAGTCGTCGAATGTCACTTCTTGTTATGGCCTCGGCTACATCCTCCATTCTGGTTGGGTCTATCCATATCCTGTTTCCTCCGCAGCCGAGAATCTCTGATGCCAGTCTTCTCTGGTTTTTCAAGTCCATATCACAACCCCCTAGGATTGAGCACTCTGATGCCCTTCTCTTCAGCCGCATCCTCTATCTTTATCCTCTTTCTGGTTCCCACAGTGTGCCCAACCCTTGCAGCTTGACTTTTTGGGTCGATTTTATCCAAATCTTTTGTATTGTGGACCATAACCTCTTCAAAGCCTGAAGGATGCAGATTTCTGGCTCCCTTTGGAGAGCCGTAGCCTATGGACACTACATTTACCCTGTAACTTTTGTGCTTTCGCATCTTGGAGTGGAGCCCTCTCGGTCTTCTCCATGCTTCGCCAAGACGTTTATATCTGAACCATTCTTGGCGTTTAAAATCAGGGGTCTTTTTCTTGATAATGCTGCGAATTTCGAGTTCATGTTTTAATTCATCGCTCAGTTCAGGCTTGATCTTTACCCTGTATCCCTCTTTCTCCTCGATGATCTCGATCTCTTCCTCAGCCTCCTCTTCTCCCTCTGCCTCTTCTCCCTCTGCCTCTTCTTTTGGTTTTTCCACCTTTTCTCTTTTCTTTTCAACCTTTCTCGTCTCTTTCTTCGCTTTCGGCTTTTCGGCTTCTACTTCCTTCTCGCGTTCTTTGTCCTCCTCACCTTCGACCTTTTTCTTTCTTACCTTCCTCTTTGGCTTCTCCGCTTTCACTTCCTTCTCCTCGAGATCTTCCTCCCCGGCATCCTCCTTCTTCCTTCTTACCTTCCTCTTTGGATTCGTATCCTCCCCCTCCTCCTTCTTTGCGACCTCTTCGGCTTTGGTTTTTACAGGCTTCTCTTCCTTCTCCCCAACCTCTCCCTCCGTGGTGGTGGTTGTCTTAGAGGACCTTTTCTCTTCTTCTGTATCTACCTTCTTCTCCTTGTCCTCTGCCATCTTTATTCACCCCCCACTTCAATTGTTCCCTTCTCCACTATGTATATGCCATCCTGAAACACTCTTGGATCGTACCTGCGGATCTTCGTTGCAAGCTCTATATTGGCGCAGGATTGGCTAACATCTTCGATGTTTATGCCTGTCAAGATAATGGCATCCCCCTTTATCTCCACCTTTGTATCTCCCACGATCTTTGCCTTTCTCGGAAAAGATTCGCCTAGGAAATTTTCGATGACGAATTCATCCCCCTTCAATATCGTTTTGACAGGAAAATGTGAGTATACCACCTTCATTGTGTATATGAACCCTTTTGTCACGCCTGTTACCATGTTACTTATATGCGCCTCCCATGTGCCGACCAATGCGCTTTCCTTCTTTTTGGGCATGATGCTCTCTATTACCACATTGCTTTTTGTGACTTTGATCGAAATTCGAGGATGAGAGAAATTCCTGATTAGGGTGCCCTTCGGTCCTTCAACAGTGAGGTTATTCCCTTTCAGCTTGACCCTGATCTCTGAAGGTTTGTCAACGCTTCTTGTTACTTTTGGTGCCACAGGCATTTCATAGTCCTCCGTTAGTAAACATAAGCCAACAGCTTTCCCCCAACGCCTAACTTTTTAGCCTCATCGTGAGAAACCACACCTTTAGTTGTGGTGAGTATGAGCACGCCATAATCTTGAGCAGGAAGGTATCTGGCTTCAAACTTCCCAACGTCCTTTCTTTTAACCGCATATCTCGGTTTAATAACACCACAGTTGTTGATATTTCCGTTAAGTTCAACTCTGAACACACCTGCTTTTCCATCTTCAAGGTACTCAAATTGCTCGATGTAGTTGTTATCCTGCATGACTTTGAGTATTCTTCCGATGAGCTTTGAAGATGGTTTCAGGAGGCAAACCCTCTTTCCAACCACCTCGGCGTTCTTTATGGTAGACATAGCATCGTTTAATGGATCATGCTGCAAATCTATCACCTCTACGAATACCTCTTAAATCCAAGTTCGGGTGCCATCTCTCTGAAGCACTGCCTGCACAAATGCATACCGTATCGCCTGATTATGCCTCTTTTTCTACCGCAGCGCTTGCACCCTATCTTTCTTCCAAACATCTTCTTTGGCTTCATCAACCCACCACTGTCAAATTGAGCTTTGTTTTCACGAATTTTTTTGCTTCCTCCGACGTAATCCTATGAAATCTTGGGATTTTTCCTTTCGCTCGTTTCCTATTTTTTACTCTCAATCCCTTTCTGCTTAAGGTAACGGATATATCCATTCCAAAGATTCCTATATCCGGGTCGTATTTCAATTCTTTGAAATCAGTATAATCGGCAACGCCAAAAGAGAAGTTGCCCTCAGCATCAAAGGAGTAATCGGCTATGTTGTTGTTTTTCCCCCAAAAAGCATCTTTCAGGAAAGTCAGTGTGTCCTCGCCTCTCATTGTTACTTTACATCCTATGGGCATGCCCTTTCTAATTCCCAAGTCCTTGTTGGTAATTTTGGCGAGAGTGCGGATTGGTTTACGGTGTGTGAGAAGCTGAAGAACCTTCTCAGCCTTCATCAGCTTCTCCCCTGCCTCACCTACGCCGATGTTGACAACAACCTTGTCTATCTGTATCTCACGCATACGGTTCAACCTACTTCCCCTCCTTCTGGTTTAAATCAGCGATGCCACAGGTCATACGATGCTCACCTCAGGAACCGTGATCTCTGGAGATTTTTTTCCAACCACAAACACATGATCCTTTATCGTCGAGAATCCCTCTTTGAACTCCACAACGTTGGGCTTTGGGCTTCTGATAACTTTGTAATCCTCGATGGTAGCAATCTGCCCCGAATGCTTCCCGCCGATTATCATGGCTACATTTCCCTTCTCCAGGGCATATGAATTTAGGATTTTCTGGGAGGGAAGCTCGATCTTGAGGACATCACCGGGTTTGTACTTTCCCTTGTCAACCAAAATATTTCTGCCATCATGGAGGTTCAGTTGGGTCTTTCTGCCCTTTACCGTTGTAATATTTTCTAACCTAATCAATTTCCATTTTGCCCTGTCCTTTGAGATCCTAATGAGCCTGATCTTGCCTTTCGTATCGAGAAGCGCTCTGAAGTTCTCCTTCGCCTTTGGGATGGTAAGCACATCCATAAAGCCTACAGGCATCTTATAATTCGTGACTATTCTGCCATCTATGAGGATGTTTCTTGCGCCTATTATCCTTCTGCCCTCCCTTGCGGTGTCACAGTATCCAAGCACATCGCGCACTATGATGAGAAGAGGAACGCTTTTTTCTAATGGGTGCGGGCCTGGTGATTGTTTCACTGCCCAAACGTGGCTCTTCTTTGGAATGGACCAAACTCGCGGCGAGGCCAATCTTTTCATATGTTTGCTCATTCATTATCACTCCTTTGACATCTCGTCGAACTTTCTCTTTCGTATGGGATCGGAGAGGTCGAGTCTTGTAATAATCACATTGGAGGGGTGGATCTTAGCCGCTATCTGCGTTCCATCCGCTTTGGAAATCGTTGCACCATCAACCGTGATTCGCATGCTTCTCATATCTATAGATTCGACTTTACCTACATGACCCGCAAAGGAACCACGCACAATCTTAATTGTATCTCCTTTCCTCACAACAGCTGAACGGGGATAGTAGTGCTTTACGTCCTCAAGATACTTGGCACTGAGATGTGAAGCGATCATCTTTCTTCTCCGATGCAGTGATGCGCCATACACGCTTGCCCGTTGTTTCCTCGGTTTCTTTGATCCTGTCATTATATTCGCCTCTTTCTCTCAAACTATCATGGACGCAATAGCAGCTATTCTTGGCCATCTCTCCGCTGCTTCCCTTGCAACTGGCCCTTTTATATCAGAGCCCTTGGTCTCTCCGCTTGGAGTGGTGATCACCAAAGCGTTGTCTTCGAACTCCACCATCACACCATTTGATCTCCGAAAAGGTCTTCTCTGCCTAACTATCACGGCAATGAGAAGCTGTTTTCTCATCTCAGGCGTGCCTTTCTTAACAGACACGACCACAAGATCACCTATTCCTGCCAATGGCAGCCTTCGATGTACGCCATGATATTTCATAACGCTCACGATTTGCACGATTTTTGCTCCCGTATTATCAACACACTTTATCCTAGCACCGACAGGTAATCCCCTAATCTGTCTTCCAGGCAAACCTTTCATCTCTCTCTCCCCAACATCATTTGGTTTTCTGCTCTATTACCACAAAAGCCTTTGTCTTGCTCAAGGGTCTGCATTCCATTATCTTAACCTTGGCACCGACCCTTGCATCTATGCAGGGTGGATTATAAGCCGTGTATTTCCCGGTGCGCCATTCGTATCGCTCGTATTTTGGTATGAACCTTCTATAATCCTTTTTTACAACCACGGTTTTCTGCATCCTATCTGATACAACCACACCTTCTATTATCTGCCCCCTGACAGGTAATATCCCGTGAAACGGACAGTTTTTATCGTCGCACTGTTTTTTTGGAGGCGAGATGTCAACTCCTATATCTCGATGCATCTGCCCCCCTTTCTTTTCTTTAACGGGCTTTTTCGTTGCTTTGGCCTTCCTGGCCTTCTTTCCTGCTCTCTTCCCTCTTTCACTGTCCTCGTTCATTTAAGTCACCGCACTCCTTCTTGTTGTATGGTAAATACAGGCATTCCATTTGCGATAGCAAATGGCAGGAATAGTGCAATACGAAGTAGAGCTTGTTTTCTTGACTTTTTTATCCTGTCCTCAGGTCTGTATTTCAACTTGGAGGCATCGATATTGACCTCATCGTCACCGATTTTCAGTGCCAACACAGTGCCTTTTTTCGGGAGGATTTTTTCTTGCCCTGAGCATTCCATCTTGAATGTATTTTTCGTCTCGTCAACGATTCTGCCCTTCAATCCAATGCACCCCTTATCTGTAGAGGAGATTATCCGCGCGTGGAGGCCGAGAAGCTCATGCTTGTGAATATTATGTTTCGTTAGGTTCATTTCATCTCCACCAGAAATCCCATCTCTCCTAGGACCTGTTTAACCTTCTTTTTATGCTCTCCCTGCAACTCTATCTTTCCATCCTTTACGGTTCCTCCTGCGGCACATCTAGTCTTGAGCTTTCTAGCCAAATCATCCAAATCTATGTCTGCGCTGTCGATGCCCTCTATAATGGTCACTATCTTACCATATCGTCTTTTCATGGAGTGTATCTTTATCTGCTGCTGTTCTCTGGCTATCTCTTCACACATGCACAATTCTTCAGGCAATCCGCACACTGGACATATTCCGGCCATTATCCTTCTTCCTCCTTCATTATCGTTAGCATTCTTGCCACAGAAGTCCTCAAGGCTTTAATTTTACCCGGATTGGGCGGAGCTCCTCCCATCGCCGCCACACCTCTCTCATGCAAGATCTCGTTCCTCAGCTCCTTGAGTTTAGCCGTCCTTTCTTCTTTGTTCATTTCTCTAATCTCATTGCTTCTTATCTGGCTCATCCTTATTCACTTCCTCTTTTTCTTCTTCATCGCCTACCTTCTTCTCTTTCCTCTTCTCATCTTGAACAGACTCCTCAGGCTCTATGGCTATCTCCTCCTCAGGCATTATCACCCTCGCTGATTCCTCCCCCGACAACTTATGTTCTAGCTTCTCCTTCTTCGGTTTCTTTTGCAGCTCCTTGTCTATCTTGGGTTTCTTCTCCAACTCCTTTATCTCTTTTTTTGGTTCCGAGTCAGGCATCTCCTCCTCTTTGGTGACATCTGGTTTTTCCTCCTCCACAGCTTCTTCTACAGCTATGATCTCCACCTCATCAGGTAGTCTCGCATTTGGATCCATTATCTGTACCTTGACACCGATCACACCCAATTTCTTTTTTGCCACGGCAAAGCCTTCCTCCATCCACTGGATTGCGGGTTCACCGCAGAATTTTATATGACCTTCCTTGAACTTCTCAACCCTGTGTCTCTGGCCTGTTAGCTTTCCGGATATCACTACCTGACAACCTTTTGCCCCGGCACCCATGATCCTCCTAACAGTGGAATGCCCCGCTCTTCTGAAATGCCATCCCCGCTCAAGGGCCGAGGCAAGTTTCTCTGCCATGATCTGCGCATTCAGGCTCGGATTATTCACCTCCTGAACCTCTATCCTGGGGTTATCGAAGTTATATTTCTCCTCAATTGATCTCTCCAAGAACTTTACAGAGGTGCCTCTGCGCCCTATCACCAGACCTGGTCGCTCTATCGTTAGCGTGACCCTCGTGCCCATCGGGGTGCGCTGTATGTCCAAGCCCCCAAAGCCAGCTCTTCTTGTTTCCCGCATAAGATATTCTTTTAGAAGGTATCTTCTGATGTTCTCCATGACGAACTTGCGCTCTGAGGTCATTCTTCTATCACCTCTAATACAACCTCAATATTGGCTCTTTCATGATTGAAAGGCGTGCTCCTCCCATGCGCCCTGGGCATGAAACCCTCCACCGTCATACCCCTGCTCGATGATATGTGCATGATCCTCATATTATCCGAGTCCAGGCCTTTATATTCTGCGTTATGCTGAGCATGTTTGATCACATCAAGAATGGCCTTGGCAGTTTTTTTCGGATATCTTCCAGCGCCAAATTTTTTGCCTCTTCTGTGGCCAACTTGTCCGTTGTATCTGCGATAACTCACCGGCCTCTTTAATGATATGACTTCTTCAAGGAATTGAATCGCATCTTCAACCGTCATGCTTCTGACCTCCCTGCATACCTCCACCGACGCTTTAGGAGAGATGTCCAACTCCCGCCCTATAGCCTTGGCAGTGCCCTCGGGATGAGCTTTAATTGTGTAACCGATTTTTTTCATATGAAGTCACTCCGGTTTCTTGTTTAACTTTCACCTTCAAATCCATATTCCATCTATCATCCTTTTCTTCAAATCGATCTTCACTTCAATGGCATGTACTTCGAAGAGCGGGTGGCACCGACTCCAGGCCCAGAATGCCTTTCGAATCTTCTTGTCCCCGCAAACTCTCCTAAGTAATGCCCTATCATCTCAGGGATGATCTCCACTATCTTGTATTCCTTTCCATTGTAAACCGCCACCTTCTTTCCAACGAAATCCGGCAGCACCACTATTTCCCTTCTGTGGGTTTTGAGGATCTCTTTATCGTTCTTCCTCAACCTCTCAATGAACCTCTGTTGCTCCTTGTTGAGTCCTCTTTGGTAGGACCGCCTTGCCCTCGCAGGCAACAGAGGCAGTATTTCTGTGAGCGTCATGGATTGAAGTTCTTCAATGGTATACCCCCTGTATGCGAACTCTCTTTTCCTTCTTGCTCCGATTTTTCCGGCCTTCTTCCTTGCCTTTCTTCTGGCAGCTTTACTTCCTTGTACCTTCACCATCTTTCTCACCTCTTACGCTTCTTACCTTTTCGAGAGGACAATCTGCCAACCTTCTTTCCTGGCGGAGCATGCTTGGACACCGTGCTGGGCCTTCCAACATGTGGATGACCTCCCCCCCCATGAGGATGATTGACAGAGTTCATGGCTACGCCCGAAACAACCGGGAAACGCTTTGGTTTGCTCCTGTAAATATGATATTTCTTACCTGCCTTTGCCAAGGGTTTTTCCTTGTGCCCTCCACCTGCCACGACACCAATCGCAGCCCTGCATCTCGGGTCGAGGGTTTTGAACCTTCCTGAGGGCAGTCGGATGACCGTCTTGTTGCCATGACTGACAACCGTTGCGCTCGTTCCTGCCGCTCTAACCAATCTTCCTCCATCACCGGGTTTCAACTCCACATTATGTACCATCGTGCCCTCTGGGATGCGTTCCACTGGCAGTACGTTACCTACCTTTAGGGCAGCTTCCTCCCCTATCTCGATATTCTGCTCCTCAGCCAGGTCAACAGGCGCTATGATCAGGCCCTTTTCCCTGTTGTCGTAGCTCACCTCTGCAACAGGCGCTGTACGTCCAGGATCATGAATTATGGATTTGATCTTCCCCCTCCCTTTATCTATCCTTGGATGCGATACTTTTCCCCGATACCTGTGGCTGGGAGAGGAGTAAATTCCCCCTCTGCCTTTTCTCTGTGCTCTTATACGCTTTCCTATTTCTATCCCTCCATCTCATTGATTAGAATATCCCGATCCTCATACCAACATCCTCCGCTGAATAGTCAGCGGTCAGCTTTATCATGGCCCTCTTTCCGTGCCTCGTGACCTTCGTATTAACACTCTCCACCTTCACCTCGAACAGCTCCTCGAACGCCTTCTTGATGTCCTGCTTTGTCGCCTCTCTCCTCACCACGAACTCCAGTTTGTTCTCATCCTCCATCTGAAACATGGTCTTCTCTGTCACATAGGGGTGGATCAGCACGGTATAAGGTGTTCTCCTGCCCATTCTACCAACCCTCCAATCGCTTCAAGGCACCCTCGGTGAATAGGGTAAGTCTGCCTGGCGTTCCCCCCGGGGCCAATATTTCTACGCTCAAGTGTTCGGGTGTTGTCACATCGATGCCCGGTAGGTTACTGAAGCCTCGCAAGGCTCTTTTGTGGTCCCTCACCACTAAAAGTAGACTTTTTGGTTTTCGATATCTTCGCCCCCTCATCTTGCCTCTCCCGGCCCTTATATGGATGCCGCTTCTTGCCCTTTTTAGGTCTTCTTTGACCCCGAGCTTTTCCAAGGTTCTCATAGCCTCTTTAACAGTTACAATTTTCTCGATAGAATCCTCAACAACAATGGGTACTGTGATAGATTTTTTGAATTTGTGACCGCGCTGAGATATCAAACTCGCCTCCTTAGTCGCACTTAACGCGGAGTTTCTTGCCTTCCTCCTCTCCCTATCGTTGATCTTTAAAGACCAGTCTCTGGTGGTTCTTGGCGGATGCGCCCTTCTACCACCCACAACGTTGGGCGATTCAGCAGCTGTTCGCCCCTGCGTAAATCTTTGAACCCTTGAAACTCCTCTCCCCTTCCCCCATGTGGACACAGCATGACTCATACCCGACCCTGGGTTTGGGCCATAAGGCTGGCGTCTATTCGCTTGTGATGCTTTTACAGCCTTTCTTATCAAATCTATCCTGACATCTTCAAAAAAGACTTTTGGCAACTTGATTTTCTTTTTGGCCTTGCCTGTGATGGAATAAAGGTTCACCTTCTCTACCTTCTTAGGCTTTGGCTTGGCTTTCTTCTTCGCTGCCTTGGCCTTTGTTGGCTTGCCTTTCTTCTTCACCGTCCGGGTCTTCTTTGACTTGCCCTCGTCTTTCTTCTTCACCGTCCGGGCCTTTGGCTTGCCCTTGGCTTTCTTCTCACCCTCGGCCTTCTTTGGCTTTCCTTTGACCGTCTTCTTCACAGTCTCAGGCTTCGAAGATTTACCCTTGCCTTCCTTCTCCACGGTCTTGGGCTTCTTTGTTCCTTCTTTTTCTGCCATTTACCTTACCTTCCATTATGCACCTTGCTTGGATTCTGTTGAAATGTAGGTGATCTCTGGTTTTTCCACTTTGGCACCAAGAAATCGAACAGGGTCGCGAAACCTGATTAGCCTTTTTGTAGGGCCAGGTATCGAGCCGTGTAAAACCATATATTCGTTTCTCACATCACCATACCTCATAAAACCACCATTGGGTGTGATCTCCTCCCCTTTTTCTCCTATCTTGAGGACTCGTTTGTTGTACTCGGTCCTTTGATGGTATCCCATCTGGCCAGCTTGAGGTACTGTGGATCTTACATATGCTGGATGCCAGGGCCCCAAAGTGCCGATCATCCTTCTGTGCTTACTGTTCTTACGGGGGAGAAGTTTGACACCCCATCGTTTTACATGCCCCTGAAAACCCTTGCCCGTGGTAATGGATGCCACATCCAACATCTCACCTTCTTCCGTGAATTCGTTGATCTTGACCTCCTTGCCGAGTTTTCCTCTGGCATATCGCAGCCTCTCTTCGATTGTTCCACCACCTATCCTTACCTCCATGAGATCAGGTGCTTTTTTGGGAATGCCGGTGATCTTTTTCGGTTGGGTGTAAACCAGAACCCTTACATCGTCGACGTTTTTCTTGTCGATTTTTTTCCAAGCCTCTTTCGGGTCGTATTTTTTTGGTACGGGCAGCCTTCTCGCAAGTTCCTTTTCCAATTTTCCGGCCCACACCTCGCCCTTGGTCTTCAATCCGTATGGGGTGCTCTCGTACAGGCGAACCGCGGCGATTTTTATCGGCGGCACCTCGATCACCGTGACAGGCACTCTCACCTCTTGATTCGAGGTTGTGCTCGTGGGGCGATAATCTATCATAAAAGCATGGGTCATGCCTGCCTTGTAACCTGCAAAGCCCTGTATCTTGGGCTCTCCTTCTCTCTCGGGCCATGACTTGAATCTCGGGATCTCGCTTTTCGCCCTTTTTCGTGGCGAATAACCCATTGAACCCCTTTTCGGGTGATGTCTTTTTGACATTTTATACCTCCGAATTATCTTGAGGTTTTTATCGTTCTTGGAAAGATGGGATGAACTCCCATTTCCCTTAAATCGAATATATGGGCGGTTTTATCATCAAACCGCCTTATCTTTGCCATCTCGATTCGAGATGGTTTGACCGTGACGTTTCCCGCATCCTAAAACATGACTGGCATGTGAATGCGGTGTCGGGAAGATTTTCCCAAGACGTCTGGTCAGGTTATCAGGCTTTTGCCTATTTTTCAGAGGGAAAGGAGTTTTTAAACCCCCATCCATTCTGAAGGTATCGCCCACATTGGGGTTTTCTTATATATAAGTTTTGTTCGTTGGCTGGGTTTTGGCTCTGAGGGACTAAAAGGTGCTCTTTCGCCTTCTCTTCTTCTTTCATGTTCTTCCCCCAACAATAAATGGCAACTTCACCTGATTTAATCCTATCCGAGCCTAAGTTCATCCAAACCTCTTTTGGATAAATGTATTTTTCAACGCCAAACATCCTCTTGTTCCTTTGCTCCCCACAAGCCCTGGCTTCAATCTCCCCTTATCATACTTATAATTTATTGTGTTATTATCTTCCTTTATATACCCATAATACTCATAAAGGGACCCGTAACATCATTAATAATGGCTTTCAGCCTCAGTTTTTTTACAGTTAAGTAAAGTTATTATACAGGCGCTTCTCAGCAATAATTTAATATATCCTCTTCATTCATGTGAGATTCAATGAGAAGAAAATCTGCAACCGTGCTCATAATAGTTCTGCTCCACTTCGTTGCCATCAGCAACGCAGGCTGTTTTGAATCTGAAAACCCTCCGCAATTGGGGGACTACGCAAAGTACTATCTCCAGGGCTCAAAGTATACCAGGCTGATAATAGAGATCGATTATGTGGAGGGTTATGCCCCCTCAAGTTTGGCCTTGGATACCTTGGAGAGCAGGATAAATTCATACTGCGATAAGGAAGAGGTTTTGATCCTCCAAAAGCGTATCACCACCTCCAAATCTTCTTATTCTGAAGATGACATAAGAAACCTGGAGGACGAGCATAGGGATTACCAAAAGTCAGGAAGCGACATAGTAGCATACGTTCTGTATCTGAATGGAGCATACGAAAACAATAATGATGTTCTAGGTATAGCCTACGGCGCATCCTCTATAGCCATATTCAAGGAGAAGATAGATGGTATCGGCATTCCTTTCTGGGCCAGAAACCTTGTGGATAATACAGATTACGAGAAATCGGTTTTGGTGCACGAATTCGGCCATCTCTTCGCCTTGGTCAACATAGGTTACGAAAGCGATAGAAGCCATGAGAGTTCAAATAAGCACCACTGCGTGAACGACAATTGTGTCATGTACCATTCCATAGAGACCGTATCAATAAGGAACCTTATAACCCAAGACGATCCAAAACCGCCATCCGATTTTCACATCGACTGCCGGGACGATTTGAGGGGGTTGAAAAGCGGAGATTACTGAGTTTTTTTAAACCTCTAGTCTTCGTAAGTTAATTGGTATGATATCGTTACCTCGTCCACCTTCCCAGATTCCTTCTCCCTCAACTGGCTCAATCTGATGGTCTCCACATTTGTTGGCCCCAACAACGTCTTTATACCCTCCACATGACCATCGCCTATCACAGCCACAATGTTCTCGTGCTCTATATTAATCTTTTTTATGTTCTTTGCCATATGAACATTCCTGTCATCGATTAATATGCGCTTCGCAGCGGGGAACTCCCTTCCAAAACTCTCCAAGTAATGTTCTTCATTCTCCTCGAATCGTTTAAGTTCCTTCTCTATCCTCTTCTTTCTGATGAATATACTGGTGAACAAGGCGAGAACGAATTTCATCCTCTCCTTTATCGTCATAGATTTCCAAAAGTCCAACACTATTCTCGACGCTTCCAAATCTATAAACGCTATCTTTGCATTGAGCATTTTGGCTGTCTCTATGGCCGTTATCATCTCGCTCCCCACTTTAGTGTCGTACTTTTTAGCGATCTTTTCTTGAAACCTAGCCAGCATTTTATACACTATTGGCAGGTCTCTCCCACTGCCTTTAGAAAACAAGGCCTGATATCTTGCTGGGTCCAGCTCCACGCACACAACAGATGGACTGCGCTCTATGATGGCATTTTCAAGGCTCTTGCTTATATCGAAAACATGGCCCACTCCAATAAGCGTTATCATTCGGGAATATATACGTTGGGAAGGAATTTAAAGGTTATGGGATTATTATGCCGAATTAGATAGGTTAAAATGGTCATGTAGAACAGGAAAATCCTCTAGAACTTCCTCTTCACCCAAGCGCCCTGGCCCCTTCCCTCATCAACCCCAATCTCTATCGAATCCACATTCTCAGGGATCTCCATCAAAGAAAGCAATCTCTCCAATATAAATCCAGCCAATTCTTCTGCAGTTGCGAGCCTGATATCCATCACCACGACATCGTCTAAAGGAAATACGTATTGCTTCTCGCCCGCCTTCACTCTAAGGTCATCTCCGATCTCTATCTCCATTTCCTTACTATCTCCAGGAATCAAAACACGGTGATCCAATTCCTCTGCCACGTTCCGTAATGCGTTTTTCAGGGTTATAAAATCCAGAACCATGCCCCTTTCGTTTTGTTGCCCGTGAACTTTAGCATGAATGGCATAGATATGGCCATGTAGCCGAGAACACTTATCGTGACCGGGAATGAAATGACAGGCGGAGAATTTTATATCCACGTCCCAGCCGTTGATCTCGAGATGCATGATATCAAGGGCTTTAGAGGGTTATAGGGCTATTAAGTTTGCGATGAAAGAATGATCATCACAACCTTTATTTCGTATATTTTACTATACAAGAGAACACAGAAAATTATAAATCCTCTTGGTTTCAATGAAGGCATGTGACAAAATGACCAAAAAAATGGAGGAGAGGCGAAGCCTACATTTCCCACGATTGAAATTAATCCTGATGTTCCTGGTCCTCTGGTTCATCCTATTAGGGATTGCCATGATGATAAGCTCTTATTTCGGTTACGACAGTTACAGTTGGGTGTTTCTGGCCATCATCAGCATATTCGTGATCATTCTCAATTTGATAACCTATTTTTTCAGTGGTAAAATGGTTCTTAAAGCTTATAAGGCGAAATTCGTGACTGAAAGGGAAGAGCCGAGATTGGTACGCACGGTTCAAAGGGTTGCGACCATGGCGGAACTGCCAATGCCAAAAGTTGCGATTGTTCCAACCGAAACACCAAATGCCTTCGCTACGGGGAGGAACCCCAACAACGCAGTTGTGGCGGCTACAAAGGGACTTTTGAACACATTGAATGATGATGAGCTCGAAGGCGTAATTGCCCATGAAATGGCACATATCAAGGACAGGGACATCTTGGTAATGACCATTGCAGCGTCCGTGGCCATGATAATCGCGGTGGCAGCCAGGATCATCCTCTTTCAGATGTTCTTCGGCAGGAATAGGAACGTCAACCCGCTGCTGCTCATTGTGGCGGCGATTACAGCCCCAATTGCAGCGTTGCTTGTTCAGTTGGCCATATCACGGAGCAGGGAGTACAAGGCGGACAGGGTTGGGGCCATGACCATCTACAATCCAAAGGCCATGGCGAGGGCACTTGATAAATTGGAGAAAGGCAACAAGAAAAGACCCTTTCGAAAGGGCAGCCCTGCCACATCTTCATTGTTCATAGTCAATCCCTTCACCCGTAGCACTTTCACAAGTATCTTTTCCACCCATCCCCCAATGAAGGAACGTATAAGACGATTGGAGGGTATGGCAGAGGAGATGGGACAATACTGATTTTTAAGGGTTGCTGGAAAATTGATCACTGCACTCCTGCAATATCTAAAGCCAATGTACCGAACAGGATACCGCTCAACTGCCAGGACTCCTTGTTCACATGCTCAATGGTGTCCCATTGGGTATGATATTCCCACGAGGAGCCCCATTCACCTATGGCAAAGGATGCATCTATCCCTCTTTTGAAGAAGGGGGCGGCATCAGGTCCTCCATCGCCCTCCGTGATGTTGACTTTGTATCTTTCCTGCAATTCAGGATAGGAATCGAACATCATTGCTTTGATCTCTTTCAGTTTATTCTGGTATGCCAACTTAGAGATGCTGACCTCCAATGTATCGACCCTATCGAGATTCACATCGTTCATATCGAAATTCATGCAGATTATTCCCTGCTCTTTTACCTCATCCTCATGGGCTTTCACATATTCCGTCGCGCCCAGAAGACCTTCTTCCTCTGCATCTACCGAGATGAATCTGATGGTTTTGTCTACATCGTAATTCGACAACTGTCTTGCCATCTCCATTATTGTAACCGTGCCCACGGTATTGTCCACCGCACCGGGGTTGATGTATGTTGTATCCCGATGGGCCACGAGGTAAATCATATCCTCGGGATTCTCCCTTCCTTTGATATCACCCACCACGTTGTAAATTTTATTCTCTTCAATGGTGGTTGCGAAATTCATCTGAACCCACACGGTACCATAGCCTAGAATCGGCGATTCCCTTGCATTCTCTATGGCGTCTCTTATCTCTTCTCCCACAGGGCCTGAAACAGAACAGGTTGGTATGACGGCACTTGGATTTGCATCAGGATACGGAATATTGTCGCCGTTCTCATCCGAGCCGTAAAGACCCCCACAGTAGGGAGGATAGCCCAGCTCTTCCCCTATCCTGTCATTCTGAACTATCACCGCCATCGCCCCATGCTCCACTGCCCTGGGCAACGCTTGCCGTGTTGATAACACGGCCTTTCCTTGCATATCCAGACCTTCAAAATTCTCCTCGCTGCCGTTTCCCACATCCACTATCTCCAGGAAAAGGTCCCCGTTCGTAGAGCCTGAATACTGATATAGAATAAAATCCTCGATGTGCACATAGTTCGTATAGACTTGGCTTCCGAATTCAACGATAATAAGAGAAAGCGAGGCGCTGTTCACCTCAAAGGTGGTGATGGTATATTCCTCGATATGCACATCAGCTAGGCCTGCCTCTGAAAATCTGCTCTTGACATATTCCGCTCCTTCTAGATCCTCCCCTGTGCCTGGCACCCTGGGCCCCAAGCCCGTCAGATATTCCATATCTATATATGCCTCATCCGAATCGAAACCCACGAGATGATAACTGGACGAAGATTTACTCAATGAATAAAATACCACGAAACTGAATATTAAGATAATTACCACAATTACCGCTATCATTTTCAAATTCTTCTTCATCGCCACCTTGAATTGATATTTCCTCTCGTTACTTAACGATTGTGGTGTATGGGGATGTTGATTTTAGGTTTCTTTTACCCAAAAAGATTTTTGTCAGAAAAATTTTATTTTTCTCTTCCTGATTACAACCATTCCCACCGTTGCAATTAAAAATATCGCACCCAACACCACCCATAAATCTGAACCCCCGACTACCTCCTCATTCCCCCCATCCATACTTGAGGAATCGTTCGATATGTTCTCAGGGTAGAGGATAGCATTCTCTATACCTTTCGGAAAGAAGGTCAATAGCTCATATCCGTTTCTCAGAACGAACACATCATCCTCTATCCTCATCCCGAATCTTCCTTCCAGATAGATTCCAGGCTCGATTGTGACGCACATATCGCCACTTTCAAACAACATCTCATTACTGGATGGACTTAAAGTGGGCGGCATGTGGATGTATAGGCCTATTCCATGCCCTAGTGCATGTATGAAATTCTCACCGTAACCGTAACTTGAGATTACATCTCTTGCGGCTGCATCCACATCCTTTGCCCAAACTCCGCTTTGAACAACCTCAAAAGCTGCGAGTTCTGCTTCCATTGTGATATTGTAGATATCCATCATTTCTTGAGTTGCATTTCCCATGAAGAAGGTTCTTGTCAGGTCTGAACAAAAGCCCATGTATCTTGCACCCAGATCCACAACCACCACTTCTCCTGGAAGAATCAGGTTGACCTCGTCATCACTTTCGTCACCGTGTGGAAGAGCCGACTGCTCCCCCGATGCCACAATAACCCCAAAAGCTTCCACATATTCGCTTGAGCCGTTATCTGTCATGGCATCGTTTATGGCACGGACAACATCGGCCTCTGTAATGTTCTCCGAAAACGCCCGGGGCAACATGTTTTTCGCTACCTCCATGCCCATATCTGCTATCTGGGCAGATTCCACCAGTAATTGGTTTTTAACGACGTCGGGCTCGATTTGATCAATAGGATCAGCATGAACGTTGATCTGGACTGCATCTGAAAAGGCAATGGACACGAGCAGCGATAATATTAAGGACGCCAATATCTTTCTCATACAAATGCAAAAGGGTTTTCGGAAGATATATAATTTTGGCTGGATTATTGACTGTTATCAACCCACTCACAACAATTATAAAACACCTCCTCCATTACCCCAGGGGATAACCATGTCCAAGACTGTAGCTGAGGTCAGAACACTGAAAGCCAACAGATACATGATCATCGACGGCGAACCATGCAAGATTGTGAGCATAACCACCTCCAAGCCAGGGAAGCACGGAGAGGCAAAGGCCAGGATAGAGGCATTCGGCATCTTCGACAAACAAAAGAGGAGCGTGGTTCATCCTGTTAAACATAAAGTTCGAGTGCCGATCATAGACAAGAGAAGCGCACAGGTAATCGCTGTCATGGGCTCTGAAGTTCAACTCATGGATATGGAGACCTACGACACCTTCAACCTCCCTATACCTGAGGATCTGGAGGGAGAGCTCGAGCCGGGTAAAGAAATTCAATATTTGGAGGCGTTGGGCCGGAGGAAGATAACAAGGATTTAGGGTTCATGATCAAATGGAGTCAAAAGACCTTTTTTTTGCTGATTCTGAGTCTTCATTTGAAGAGGCACAATTCGTGATTTTGGGTGTGCCATTCGATGGTACATGTTCCTTCAGAAAGGGAGCCAGGTTTGCACCGAAGAGCATAAGGGAGGAATCATACAACCTTGAGACCTATCTTTTCGAGCATGATATCGATCTTGAGGATGTGCCATTCCATGATTCAGGAAATGTGAACTGCGAAAGCGTCGATGAAATGATGGGCGGTGTTGGCAGTACAGTTGAGCACGTTCTAATGGAGGGGAAATTCCCGATTACAATCGGTGGAGAACATTCACTCACACCTTCTGCAGTCAGGAAATTCGAGAATATAGGCGTGCTCATTCTGGATGCCCATCTCGATTTCAGAAGCGGATATCTTGGTGAGAGAAACAGTCATGCTTGCGTAACGAGAAGGGTGAGTGAACTGGTGGGATTTGAAAATGTCCTTTCGCTTGGTGTGCGTTCCATGGAAAAAAAGGAAAAGGAAGAAGGCGAGAATCTCGGATTAAAGTACATAGATGCCTTTAAGTTGAAAGAACTCGGCATGAAAAACTTTCTTGAAACCATTAAATGGGAAAGGATCTATCTGAGCCTAGATATGGACTTCTTTGATCCTTCCTTTGCACCCGGTGTGGGAAACCCGGAGTACTTCGGTCAATCCCCCATGGATGCCAAGGAATGTATAGACTTTTTGGCTCCAAGACTCGTAGGCTTTGATGTTACTGAGACTTCCCCGCCATTCGATAACGGCAACACCTCATCTCTGGCTGCAAGGATCGTAAGAGAGGTCATTGCTGTTGTGTGGAAAGCGAAGAAGGGGAAGGTGTGAGAGGATTTAAAGGATTTTAAGGGGATTTCTTCGCTATTGCTTCACAGGGAATTTCCAGAGCTTCAGATAATGCGCACTTTGACTAGCTTGTTGCTTTGAAGCAGTTGCGCGTACTTGTAAAATTCTTCGGTGTTAAATAGCCAGTAATCGAATGTTTACAAGAAAAGATTAGAAAACACCTTTGGGCACCCTCAAACTATCATGGTTCGGTTGTTAAGCCGCTCTTGAATGGGAATATGAATATATCAAGAGCGTCAACTTGCAAATTATCTTCGTTTGATGATGTCGTTATTCGCTAATTTACAAGGACAAGGGTTCGAGGTCGTCGAGAATTATATCAAATCTCAGGATGATCATGGGAAGTAAGCGAAACTACCGATACTCCCATATCCACTCATCATCCCTTACTTAGCCTGATAAAATCCTTCGTGTCCCACTTCACACTGATGAAATATGGGTCCGGACTCCCCGGTTTGCGCGCCCTCAGGAATAAACCCTGCACATCCACCTCGTCCCCGATATCAAAATGTGACACTTCATCAAAAGGCCACTCGGTAAGACGGATCGTAACATTCCCGGGTTCGTGGGCTTTTGGGCTCCGAATTCGCCAACCATCCTGTATCTGCTCCACCACCGCGGCCCTTTCCACGAGGACGAAGTTCTGCACATATGTATCAGGCTTCCTTATCAGCTGATCCGTTGTGACTCTTTGGACACCGATGGGCTGCGGGTGGTGAGGGCGCCGCGCGCTTGGGTCCTTGAAGTGCTCGAAAGCGGGGACGATACCGGGAAGGGCGATGATAGCTAATAGCAGCAGGGCAATGACGATGCCGATCATTTTACGCTTCGAGTTCTTTTGTTTTGTCTTGTCGAGAAGCTTGGGCACCAATTCGAATGCGATAAACTCGATTCCAAGGGCTCCGAGGATGGCAATTGCCGGAATAGTAGGCATGAAGTACCTGGGCTCCCACACCACATCGAAGTATATATTGGGGTTAGCGTACATGTCCACGAAGGAGAGAGAGAGGTACGTGTGAAACGCGATGAGAATCCAGGGCAGCAGAAGAGACAATGTAATCTTCTTCTTTCTTAGAAGCCAGATCCCAAGTGGAGCCAGAACGAGCGCAGGCATCCTGAGGATGAGAATGGGTGTCAAGGTGATTGCATTATCAAGGGAAGTTGTTATACCCTGACCGAAATTTTCAAACCAGTTCCCGCTCTGGTCCCTTGGTATGGCACCTGATGTCTCATTGAAGTTCGTAAGGGCTGTGGCGTCGTACCCGGAATTAAAGGGGCCTCCGAAATATTCTGTGTTGTACTGCATGAGAGGCACGAGGATGCACAGCATGCCGATTGTGAAGAATACGAGTATGATGAGACCCCTCCCATTTTTCAAGGCTTCCTTGATATCTAATTTTCTTAGATTGGGCCACGCACGGATAAGGTAGAATAAAAGGATGTAGACGAACATGGCGATGATAACGAGAGCTACCGGGTATCTGGTGGAGACCGAGGCGGTGAAGGCCAGGCCGGAGAGGAACGCGAAGCCGAAGGAGCTGTAGATTTCCTTCTTGCTGCCTTCATTTCGGTTTTTCGGGTCAAGGCTCTTTCCGTTGAACCAATAGTTCGATTCAACGAGGAGCCAGATAGACAAAATGAGCAGGTGCATGGTGGCGGCATCTGTCCAGTAATACCTGTGCCACATGGCAAGGACCGAAAGGTTCACAAGAACGATTACGGCGGCAAAAAATCCTACCTTCCAGTTTGAAAGCCTCAAGCCCAGCATGTATGTTGAGAATAAGGCTAGTGCAACCATCAAGGATCCGAAGAGGAACTCCAATCCGAGAACATGAAAGGGTACCAGCATCCAGACAAAACCCGGTCCCTTCTCGTTCACGACCACGTACTGCCCGTTGTGCTCCACAACCGAACTCTGGGTCATGCCGTAGTTCCATTCCTCGTATGGTATCTCGTACACCCCGTTGGAGTACTCTTCAACCCATATCACGTTTGTTGTGGCATCGGCCAGGTCCCATTCCATGGGCTCGTAGGGAACAGTACCGATCCATATGGTCATAATAACGAATAACAGGACAAGAGCGAGCAGGCAGTTTTTCTTTATGATTATTCTGAGGGCTTTCATTTTATCAGCTTTTTAATAACCTATCCTGAAATTTGGATTGTTTTATTTATTGTTCACGCTCCTTTGTATAACCTATATCTATATGCAATATATAGTTTAAAAGTCCAATAGCTTTTAATTATTTATCATTTATTAGAACAAACTTCTACCTTTCTTAAACTGAAATACGGCCTTTGGCCCCTGAAATGGCGACCCTATCTGCCGATATGCCATTTCTAAGCCCAACCCCCGGCTGCTCATTTATCGCTTTATCCACTTAGATTTGTTCCGCTCATCCTAATACCTGCTTAGAACGTTAGATATTCCCCTACACGCCTTTAAAATTCTGAGATTTAGAGCCAAAGCTAGGGCTTTGTATAGATACCTAATCGAATTATAGAATACAACTTTAAGAAATAAAAGAGTAATATTTCCTAAAGCTAATACCTATTTCTCCGTGGTGGTTTATGTTTCTGATAACATTCCTTACAGTAAACTGGCCGATCTCCAGATGGTTTAAATGGTACTTCACATTCTTGTTTACAATCCGCACAAGTTGCTTTATGCATTTCTCTATCTTCGTACATTATTTTTATCTCCTATTTTGCCCCTAGTGAAAGAATACTCCCATCATACGGGCAGTATGCCAATGTTATAGCCCTATAAATAGTTGTGCTTAAAAACGCTCTATCTAGATCACGGCATCTCCTTTTGAAGCCACAATATTCTGTTCACATGAATAAGAAATGATTACGCCCTCTTTGTTCTTCGAATTTCTATGAAATTCGAAAACGAAGCCGTCCCCCTTTTGCTCGGCACATTGGGAACCGTATTAGATTATAAAGTTTATTACACCTACTTTTTATTTTTTGAAATCACATATGGATCATATTTAAACTTACCAGTTTCAACATTTACATATAGCCTATAAACTGTCCTAGATTCTAGAGCAATTTTAACCTTAGTTCCATTCATATATGTTAAAAAATAACTATTATTAAAGGTTTTTTCAGACTCATATCTAAAATAATATTGTACATCACCAGTAAAATACGAATAACCAGTGAAATTTAATATTGAGGTATTAATAGAAATTTGTGTGATTTCATTATAAATAATGTCTTTTGCTTTTTCTGAAGATATAGACATAACTTTTTCTATTCTTCTGCTTGACCAATCATAGATTTTAAAATGGTTAATCCTTGATGTTTC
>JAZGAR010000070.1:0-2185 GCA_036475875.1 Thermoplasmata archaeon | reverse complement strand
AGGTTCTTGAAAAAAACCTGCCAAAGGGAGAAGAAATAAACGCTGCTGACCTGACCCTAAGCGACAAAAACTATGCAATCTTGATAAAGGATGTGAATGCAGATATCAGCGGCGGCGTTGAGCAACGTGACGAGGCCATTAAGGCCGGGGCGGATTGTGCCGTTACCCTGGTTTTTGACGGAGAAAAACTGAGGTTTCCAAAGGAATTTGAACTCAAAATTGAGAACACAGACATCTTTGACGAGATCAATTCCAAGCTTCATCCAGAAAAAGGAAATATCGTCGTTATTGGCGGGGGAAAGACAAAGATAAGAGCTATAAAAGGCGCCCTTGCCGCATCAAAAGCGCTGAAAAAAAGATAGATAGACTATCCCTCTCTCTAACTTTTAATGACCTTCACCTTTAAAATCCTGTTACCCTCCATCTTTTCTACTATCAGATGGGTGTTATCGACTCTGATCCCTTCACCCTCCTCTGGAATCCGATCCAACCTGCTAAATATCAACCCCCCGATGCTATCAAAGTCTTCTTCAGGAAGTTTGATCCCTAGAACGTCGTTTACCTCATCAATACCTGCCTTTGCATCAACTATGGCAATTTTTTCTTCAATCATCTGGATAAGGGCCTCCTCCATGTCATGTACATCCGCGATCTCTCCAACTAGCTCTTCTAAAACATCCTCAAGTGTTACAAGGCCTGCTGTACCTCCATATTCATCCACTACAACTGCGACTTGAATCTTCTTTTCCTGAAACTCGCGAAGAAGGTCATCCAGTTTCTTGGTTTCAGGGACAAAATAGGCCTCTCGCATTGCATCTTTTATAGGCGATTTTAACTTTCCTTCCTTGTAAAGACTCAGGAGGTCTCTTGAATACAGTACTCCTACTATTTTGTCTATGTTCTCTTCGTAGACGAGTATCCTTGAGTGTCCTGATTCGACAATGAAGGATACAGCCTCATTTAGTTTAGACTCAATGTCAATACAGGTTATGTCTACTCTGGGTGTCATGACCTCTGAGGCTGCTGTATCTCCAAACTCGAAGACGCTCTCGATCATCTCTGCCTCATCCTTTTCTATGACTCCCTCTTCTTCACCTACATCCACTAGCATCCTGAGCTCTTCCTCTGTGATAAAGGGAGCAATTTTTTTGGTCTCTCCTCCCAGCGCTTTTATAAATGGGTTCGTCACGAAGGTGAGGATCTCTACGACAGGATACAATATTTTAACCAGGCGATCTATGGGTTTTGCAACCATGAGAGATATCTTCTCAGCTTTTTTTGTGGCTAAGCCCTTGGGTGTTATCTCGCCAAAGACCAATACCAAAAGAGTCATGATCCCTGTAGCAACACCTATGCCTGGACTGCCGAAGAATCCTATTGCCATTGAGGTTGCTATGGAAGCTGCGGCGATGTTGACAAGATTATTGCCCATCAATATAGTTGCCAGAAGCTTCTCCTTGTTTTCCAGAAGCCTTTCGACAATATCGGCGTTTTTTGCACCCTCCTCTACTAGCTTTCGCAGCCTGAACTTGTTTAGAGATATTAAGGCAGTCTCAGAACCTGAAAAAAATCCTGACAGAAATAATAGAACAAAAAGGGCCAATAATTCAGCCCAAATCAGCATACTGCTCAACGAGTTTTTTCCTCCTTTTGGTCAAAATACTCTAATTTATTTTTTTAAATAGCAATGTATATAAATCTTCGTCCATATGGAACTTTGGTCTTATGGGAAAGAGATACGATCTTCACATCCACTCAATTTTTAGCGATGGTGAATTGATACCAGCAGAGATCGCACAAAGATGCTCTGTTCTAGGTCATACCGCCATAGCGATTACCGATCACGTCGACAATACAAATATGGACTTTATTCTTGATAGCCTTGTTAACTCTTGCAAGGAGCTTAGTCAACATACTGATGTCGAGGTCCTCCCTGGTATTGAGATTACACATCTTCCCCCTGAGCTGATCGCACCTCTGGCTAGAAAGGCCAAGAATAAGGGTGCAAAAGTACCGGCCTATGACGGCGAATCCTCCGTTGTCCGCAAATGATCGGCCTCCTCGAGGGGATTGGGTTCCCATTCCTCGGGTCCGGCTTCCGCCTTTGGCGAGGCCTCCGGCTCGGGCGGCGCCGCCTGATCGGCTTCCATCCGTGTGTCCCCCGTTCGGGCCTGTGCGCCGCGGG
>JAZGAR010000069.1:0-2348 GCA_036475875.1 Thermoplasmata archaeon | reverse complement strand
ATCGAGTGGTGCGAGTATGGAAAGGAGTGCGTGGGGGAAGAGGCCTACGATAGGCATATGAATGCAAAAGGCGGGAAAAAGGAGGAAAAAATAGGCTTGGAAGAGGAAGAAGCAAAATTAAAAGAATTAATGGAAAAAATAAAGGAAAAATGTGAGAGGAGACGTGATTTAGATGGTAAAAAGAGAGATAATAAAGATCGATGAAGACACTTGTACCGGTTGCGGTGACTGTATTCCGAACTGCCCCGAGGGGGCGCTGCAGATCATTGATGACAAGGCAAGGATAATATCTGATTTGTTCTGCGATGGTCTGGGCGCATGTATCGGCCACTGCCCTGTCGATGCCATTTCCATAGAGGAAAGAGAGGCAGAAAAGTACGATGAGAGAAAGGTCATGGAGAACGTGGTAAAACAGGGGGAGAACGTGATTAAGGCCCATCTTGAGCATCTCAAAGATCACGGGCAAACTGAGTACTTCAATCAGGCCGTTGAATATCTAAAAGAGAACAATATCGATAATCCCCTCGAGGTAGAGCATGCACATCATGCTCAAGAAAAGGAAACTATGGCCTGCGGTTGCCCAGGCTCTGCGGTGATGGATCTTAGAGAGGAAAAGGAAATTGGAGAAGAGGGGAAACCTGCAGCCAGGGCCGAAACCCAGCTAAAACAGTGGCCAGTTCAGATCATGCTTGTACCCCCGAGTGCACCTTACTTCAAGAACGCGGATTTATTGATTGCAGCGGACTGTGTGCCTTTTGCCTATCCCAATTTTCACGAGGATTTCTTGAAGGGCAAGATACTGCTTGTGGGTTGCCCCAAGCTGGACGACGCAGAGTTTTACAAGGAGAAGATCACTTCTATATTCAAGGAGAACGATATCAAATCCGTGACCGTGGCTCATATGGAGGTACCATGCTGCTTCGGTCTGATTAATATAGTAAAATCTGCCATCGAGGGCTCAGGCAAGAACATCCCATTCATCGAGACCACAATTGGTGTCAAAGGAGATATAAAAGAGAGTTAGTCCTAAAATGACTAGGGCCACATCTTTTCATGAATGAGTGTCTCCATTCATTTACGTCAGGTTAACATTATATTTTTGTATATGCAGATATATATCGGGTCGGGGGCAATGTGATGGAAATCAGTAAAGAGACCAAATTAGCGACTCTATTGGATAAATATCCGTTCCTTGTGGATTTTTTAGTTGAACTCTCGCCAGTATACAGGAAACTAAAAAGCAGAGTTTTACGAAAGACCATGGGGAAGATAGCTACTTTGGAGAAAGTCGCATCTATGGGAAAGATGGAAGTTGAAGAGCTGATGAAGGTAATCGCAAGAGAGGTTAAGGAAAAAACAAACGAAGTGCTAGAAGTCAAATTAGAGTTTTCTGAGGCTGAAGCTGAGCCTGAAAAAAGGCAGGAGATACTGAAAGAAATCATAAAAGGGGTTCACGAAGGGGAGGACATGGAGGTTTTAAAGGAAAAATTCCGAAGGCTGATAAAGGATGTGGATTCATCTGAAATTTCAAAAATGGAACAGACTCTTATTGATGAGGGCATGCCTGAGACCGAGGTCAAGCGCCTTTGCGATGTTCATGTTGAGATCTTCAAGGAGGCACTTGAAAAACACGAGATTCCACAAGCTCCACCCGGTCATCCCGTTCATACCTTCATGCAGGAAAACAGGGCTGCTGAAAAGATAATGGATGAGATAGAGGGAATGCTGAAAAGGCTCGGGGATATTCCCGATGAAAATATTTTCAAGGATGTCATGACTGGAATACAGAGACAGCTTGAGAATCTTGCCAAAATAGATTCTCACTACCTCCGAAAAGAGAACCAGCTGTTTCCCTTGCTTGAAGCCCATGATATAACAGGTCCTTCTCATGTCATGTGGGGAATCCATGATGATATCAGGGCATTATTAAAAAAAGCCAGTGAGGAACTTTCTAAAGAAGAACCAACAACCGTTGTGAAAACCTTAAAGGAGTTGATTCCAACAACCCGGGAGATGATCTACAAAGAGGAGCATATTCTATTTCCCATGAGCCTCGAGCAGCTAACCCAATCCGAATGGAAAAAGGTACGAAAAGGTGAGGGAGAGATTGGTTATGCGTGGGTAAAGCCTGAAGGAGTGTGGCCCTCTGATGCGGTTTCCGAGGATATCAAAAGGGCTCCTGTGGAAACAGATCCTGATCAGAAAAAGGTCCTTCTCGATACGGGCGGTCTAACAAGGGAGCAGGTGAATCTTATGCTTACCCACCTACCTGTTGATATCACGTTCGTGGATGAAAATGATAGGGTGGGATACTACTCGGCAGGCAAGGAGAGAATATTCCCAAGGAG
>JAZGAR010000068.1:0-2896 GCA_036475875.1 Thermoplasmata archaeon | reverse complement strand
GATATGCGCTGGATGGAAGAGAGAATCGGGCATGAGAGATGCAAGGGAGCTTATGCCTTTAAGTCGCTCTTGGATAACGGAGCCATGCTGAGCTTCGGTTCGGATTGGCCTGGAACAAGCGCAGCTCTCTATCACATGCATCCTAAATATCTGATCTATGCTGCAGTAGCGAGGAAAACAGTGAAAGGCTTTCCAGCGGGAGGTTGGTTTCCTGAGCAGCGCATATCTGTCGAGGAAGCCATCAAGGCTTACACGATTAATAATGCCTATGCTGCCTTTGAGGATGATATTCGAGGTTCTATAAAGGCAGGAAAGCTTGCTGACCTCACTATTTTTGACCGCAACCTGCTTGAAATCCCGGCGGATGAGATCCTGAAAACAGAAGTCGTCTACACCATCATCGACGGCAAAATCGTATTTGAAAAAAAATAGGTTCTTGAAACATGTTTCTCGATAAATGTTACGCAATTTTTAAATGTTATTGTATTTGGGGTCAGGCCTCCATAACTTCCATAACTTCCATTGTTGTAGGGGCTTGATTCATTAAGCCCATTCTTGGTTTGGGCATTGACTAATTTCCAGGTAATTGATATTCTTTTGCCATCTTCGCGAGAGGAAAAAAGGGTATGAAATGTCCTAAATGCAACTTCGATAACCCCGACGATACTATTTATTGCGGTAAGTGTGCGACACCACTTCTCCCTTCAGAAGAAATCTCCGCTTCTCTCACAGAGACACTCGAAACACCCAAAGAAGAACTGACCACAGGCTCCACCTTTGCCGGGCGATACCAGATTATTGAAGAGCTGGGAAAAGGCGGCATGGGTAAAGTCTACAAGGCTCAGGATACCGAGATAAAAGAAAAAGTTGCCCTTAAGCTCATAAAGCCTGAGATAGCTGCTGATAAAAAGGCCATCGAGCGCTTCAGGAACGAGTTAAAATTTGCTCGGAAAATCAGCCATAGAAATGTATGCCGAATGTATGATTTGAATAAGAAAGAAGGCAGCTATTATATCACGATGGAGTATGTATCAGGGGAAGATTTAAAGAGCATGATTGGAATGATAGGGCAGTTGAGTGCAGGAAAAGCTATTTCCATAGCCAAACAGGTATGCGAAGGATTAGCTGAAGCTCATAGATTAGGAGTAGTGCATCGTGATTTAAAACCCCAGAACATCATGATAGATAGAGAGGGGAATGCTCGTATTATGGATTTCGGGATAGCCCGCTCCCTTAAGACAAAGGGGATAACAGCCGCAGGGGTGATGATCGGCACACCTGAGTACATGTCACCTGAGCAGGCTGAAGCGAAGGAAGTGGACCAGCGTTCAGATATCTATTCGTTGGGAGTAATCCTTTATGAGATGGTAACAGGGCAATTACCGTTCGAAGGAGATACGCCTCTAAGTATCGCTATGAAGCATAAGGGAGATATTCCAAAAAGCCCCAAAGAATTAAATCCGCAGATTCCAGATAATATGAATCAGATGATCCTTAAATGCCTGGAAAAGGATAGGGGGAATCGATATCAATCAGCGGATATAGTCTTTGATGATTTAGATAAAATCGAGAAAGGCATGCCCACAACGCAAAAAGTGATTACAAAGAGAAAGCCTCTAACCTCGAAGGAGATAACGGTTAAATTCAGCATAAAGAAGATTTTCATCCCTGCGGTGGTCCTGTTGGCTTTAGCCGCTGCTTCTATTCTTCTCTTCAGGAGTCGGGGGCCTCAATTGGATCCCAATCGTGTTGTGGTTGCTGTCTTTGAGAACCGAACTGGAAACCCTGATCTGGATCATCTGGGACGCATAGCGCATGACTGGATTTCCCAGGGACTTCAACAAACAGGAGATGTCTCAGTAGCAACTTGGCTCCCAGAGCAAGAATTCGAAGAAGGCAAAAAAGAAACAGACTTTGTACGGTGGATTAGCAGTGAGACTGGTGCTGGAAAGGTAGTTACGGGAGCTTATTATCTCCAGGGAGATGTTCTTCAATTTCATGTCAAGGTTCATGATGCTCGCAAAGGGAAAGTTCTCCATGCCTTGGAGCCAGTAAGCGGCTCAATTGAAGACCCCATGAAAATCACGGAGACATTACGTCAGAGAGTTATGGGCCAAATAGCGATTTTATTTGATGAAACATGGGGTAAAGCTTTTTTGGAAGGACCAAATCTTCCCACCTATGAGGCTTATAGAGAATATATGCTAGGAATGCAATTTTTCAGGGGTGGTGATCAAAAACGATCCATTGAATACTTCTCTAAAGCTCATGCTTTGGATCCGGATTTCATACTCCCCTTAATTGTGATGGCTTATGCTCATCAAAATTTGGGGGAATATGCTGAAGCGGGACCCGTAGTCAAGAAGTTGGATCAATCTCGTGATAAACTCTCTCCTTATTTTCGTTACATGGCAGACCACGTAAAAGCTATACTCAATGGCAATTTGATTGATATGTACAATGCAAGCCGCCAGCTTAAGCAATTGGACCGAGAACAAAATTATAATTTTGCCGTGGACGCAAACATGATAAACCGGCCTAAAGAAGCTATTGACGCGCTTAAGGCACTTGATCCTGAAAAGGGAGGAATGAAAGGCTGGCCTTGGTACTGGGACCAGTTGACTTGGGCTTATCACATGCTTGGCGACCACAAGCAGGAACTGAAAGAGGCACGCCGAGGGCGGAAGCAATATCCTGAGAGGCTTGAGGCCCTTTGGTATGAAGCGCGAGCCCTGGCAGCTTTAGGAAGAATAAAAGAGGTCAATAGGCTCATTGAGGAGAGCTTAACTCTAGTGCCTTTGGTAGAATGGAATCCGGGTCTTCTTATGCTCCTTGCAGGCAGACAATTGAGAGAGCATGGTTACAAAGATGCATCTCAAAAGGTGCTCAAACGCGC
>JAZGAR010000067.1:0-2059 GCA_036475875.1 Thermoplasmata archaeon | reverse complement strand
TACGGACTTTGCAAGGAACTGTAGCTTTGCCTGTTTATAGATTTCAATGTGAGGCCTGCAAAGCTACCACGGTCCAGTATTTCGACTTTGTTGGGCCTGGGAAGTGGTACGGGAAAGATGTCCAGCGCTCAGAATTGAATGTATTATACAATTTGTAACCCCCTTATATGTTCTAATAACGCATTATTGAAAAGTATTTAAGGATGAAATCAATAATGAGGGTTAATAAGAAATATTGCTGGGATTCCATGAGCTTTGACAGGGGTATCATAGCCAATATGACCAAGAAAAAGGGATTTGATGAAAAAAACGGGGAAGTCAGTGAATATGAGAAAATATCGGAAAAAGACAAAAGGATACTGAAAGAAAGGGTTTACAGTAGGGATTCATCTGAGAGAAAGGAAGTAGCCCTTTGGTTTGGAGAGGAAGAGCACTTTCATAATGAATATTTTGACATGTTAAAACGTTTGATCAAAGATGAGGAAGAGGAAGTTTGGAAGGCAGCATGTCTCACTCTCGGCAGATTTTCCTTTAAAAATGTCGATGCTTATAATTATCTCTGTAACCTCATTGGAGACGTCTACTTTTGGGTTCAGAAAAGAGGTATATATGCATTAGGAGAGTTTGCAAAACTCGATAACCGGGGTATGGAATGTTTAAATCAATTGGCTTCAACCAATCGAAAGGAGATCGTTGAGGTGGCTGTTGAGGTTTTAAGGAATGTAGCGGCTCAAAATGAGGACGCATATAACATCCTAGGGGGGCTTTTAAGGAGTAAAGAGGAGATTATCATACAGCCTGCCATATATTCTATGGGCATTCTGGCAAGGGAGAAGAACGAGGCCTTAAAAGAGCTGAAACCCCTTTTGGAAAAAGACAATAACTTCGTTCGTTTATGGACGGCATCAGCAATAGGGGAGGCAGCAGGGCTCAATGATGAGGCGTTTGAACTCTATAAAAGCCTCATAGATGATGAGGATGTTTACCTCCGCCGGGGCTTTTCTAAGGAATTGGTGATCATCTCCGAGAATAGGCCCGAAGAGGCCCTGGGATTGATCGAGAAAGCAGTTGAGGATAGCGATAGATATGTTCGCACCAATGCGGCGCAGGCATTGGGACCGATAACCCAGAAAAATGATGAGGCTTTTGTTAAGGTTCATAGGCTTCTTAACGACCGCAAAGGCGATATTCGAAGAGGCGCGGCCGAGGCTTTATTGGGTGTAATAGAGGAAATGCAAGAGGAATTTATGCCATTGATAGAAGAACTGGCAAAAGACGAAGACTATTATCTAAGGAGCGTCGCAGCCTTTGCATCCGTAAAAATGGCAGCCACATCGCCGGATGATGCTATTTCGCTCCTTAAAACATTGGTGGAAGATAGGGACGAGTACGTGAGAAGGGATGTAGCCCTGGCATTGGGAGAGTTGCCACGTGATCTTGTAGAGGAAGCATTTGTGTTTTTGAAAAAGCTTTTGGATGATAGGGAAAGTATCGTGAGAAGAGAAACTGGGAAGTTGTTGAGGTTGGTGGCCAGAGAAAAACCCGATGAGTTACTGAGTTTAATGCCGACCCTGATCAATGATTTTGACGAAAGTGTGCGAGAAAATGCTGCAAAGATGTTAGGCGAAATAGCCCAATCGAACCCACAATATGCGTTTGAGCACCTTAGAAAACTGGCACAAGATGAATCCCCAATAGTGAGGGAAGAGATCGCCAAAGGCCTTGAAAAGGTTTTTGATTTAGAACCGGATTCGTTTTTCATTCGGATCAGGTTACTACAAAAAGATGGTATCAACCTCGAAGTTCTTGAGTTGATTGGGAAGTTGGCAAGGAACGAAGAAATCGGCAGAGTTAGCCGGCTCTATGCCATGTTGATGGGTGAATTGGACGAATCCAACGTTTATAGTAAGCTGAATACGGCATTAGAGGTTTTCGAGGGCGTAAAAACCCTAAAACACAGCGACGAGATCAAAAATGTTTTTAATACCTTCCTTCTCGGAATCAGAACCACTAACATCAACGATATCGCCCTGATAAAATTATATTCTAAGCCAATATC
>JAZGAR010000066.1:0-7266 GCA_036475875.1 Thermoplasmata archaeon | reverse complement strand
GTATAAGTCGAGATTAATGTTTTACGATAAGTCAAAGTCAGTCGTTCACGTGCTAATTCTGTTCATTCTAGCTTTTTCGGTCATTATCATTAACGACCAATTTACAGTCGAGAACGCAATAAGAGACCACACCTTGAATCTTGTCTTTCAAGCTGATGAAGCCAGGAAAAAATTGATGGCTGAGGCGGAAAAAAAGAGGTCGGCGGAGGCGGTTCATGACAAGGCGGGTGGGGAAAAAATCTTTAATTCCCGTTGCACAGCCTGTCATCTTTATGACAAGAAGCTGGTCGGACCTTCTTTCAACACGGTTCTTCCGAAATATGAAAGTAATCCGGATGAATTGATCGCTTTTATACAGAGCCCTACAAAGAAGGACCCGGGATATCCTCCAATGCCCAATTATGGTCTTAACAGGTCAGAGGCAAGTGGCGTTGCGAGTTATATTCTAAAACGTCTGAAGGGTGAAGTTTCTAAGTAGGCTTATACGCATTTTAGAAAAGGCCTAGAATATTGAAAAGAATTTTAATTCCTTTGTTGCTTCTTACGCCGCCGGTAATGCTGGCCTTTCTAGTCTTGGGAGCTGGGCTGTCGCCTTGCCCGAAGATTCCCATACAGGGCGTCATCGGCAAGATAGACCCACGTTGTTGGTTCTCTTCCAGCGAGGCGCCCCAGCAGCCTATCGCCTTTAGTCATAAAATTCACGTATCGAGAGTCGGCCTTCAGTGTACGTTTTGCCATACCTACGTCGAGAAATCACAACACGCCGGCGTTCCATCGGTTCAGAAATGCATGTCGTGCCATAGTGTCATCGCTACGGACAGACCAGAGATAAAAAAGTTGCACAAATATTGGAATAATAAGCAGCCTGTTCCATGGATTAAAGTCCATAATTTACCCGATCACGTTTATTTCTCTCATAAGAGGCACATTAAGGCTGGGTTAGAATGTTCAGCTTGTCACGGGGAAATAAAAAATGTTAGCGTGGTCCGGCAAGTCAGTTCACTTAATATGGGTTGGTGTGTCACCTGTCATAGATCGAAGAAGGCATCCATCGATTGTTTGACATGTCATAAATAAGGATCACTGGAGGATAACATGAAGAGACGGGATTTTATTAAGCTTCTCGGGGCTACGACAGGCACCGCCCTCGTTGCTTCTTGCGGTGTGCAGAAAGGAACGGAAAAAC
Organism: Thermoplasmata archaeon; assembly: GCA_036475875.1. Taxonomy (GTDB): domain Archaea; phylum Thermoplasmatota; class Thermoplasmata. The sequence continues at coordinate 6,080 of JAZGAR010000066.1, read as the reverse complement.
TCATTCCCCATGTGATTCCTCCAGAAGATGGCCTGGCTCCTGGCCAACCCGCTTTTTATAACTCGACCTGTACCGAGTGCCCGGCGAATTGCGGCCTAACGGTGAAAGTCCATGAAAAACTAACTGCCAACAACCGCTATGAAAGATATCCTGTAAAGCTAGAAGGGCTCTCAGGGCATCCGATTAACGATGGAACCCTCTGTATCCGGGGCCAGTCGTCATTGACCCGTCTCTACCATCCAGAAAGACTTAAAGAACCCCTTATTCGTGATGGCAGCGGCAAATTAAAAGTCTCCACATGGAAGGAAGCGTATTTAAAGATTCTGGATGCGTTGGAAGACTCGGACGACGAGGGCCTGACAAACGTATATTTATCGGGTAGAACGACCGGCTCTCTTTCAGAGTTGATAGATACTTTTACTTTAGAGATGGACATAGAAAGACTGCTCGAGTTTGAGGTTTACTCCTATGCTGCGCTTCGAGAGGCCAACGGGATTCTTTATGCGATAAATGAGATCCCGTCGCATGATATAGAAAATGCGGATTTCTTGCTTACGCTTGGGGCTGACATTCTCGAGACCTATATAAGTCCAGTAAACAATTCCAACCAATTCTCAAGAGCTAAAAGGCAGAACGATTTTAAGTGGTTCCATGTTGAGCCTCACCACTCGCTAACAGGTATGAGTGCGAACGAAAGGTTTGTCCTAAATCCTGGGAGTGAAGTTTATCTGCTTCTCTTCTTGTTGAACTATATAAAGGAAAAGGGTCTCATCAAGGAGATGATTTCTCAAGAGTTATTGGACTTGATACCTATTTTGCCGGTTGAAGAAATATCGCGCAAAACGGGAATAACGCCCGATGGATTGAATAAATTAGCTCAGCCTTTTGATAAAGCAAAGAGCCCGTTAGTGTTGACGGGCGGAATCTCAGCCAGGCAGGGGTCTGGTTTAGACGCGCTGGTTTTAACTGGATTGATTCAATGGGCCACCGGGGCGAAAAGTTCTCTAATCGATTTCTCCAAGGGAGAGAATTACTCTAATGTTGGCACCATGCTCGATATCGAAGAGCTTTCAGAAGATCTCCAGGATGAAGATATTGGAGTCATCTTCATCTCCAGAACCGATCCAGTCTCTAGCCTGCCCCCATCATTCAAGAATGATCTGATGAAAGCCCAATTAAGGGTCGGAATGTCTGAATTGCACAATAAGACAATGGAAGTGTGTGATGTAATCCTCCCACTGTCTCATTCCCTGGAGTCTTGGGGAGATGCCGAGCCAAGATATAATATAAAAACGATAATTCAGCCCGTTCTAAAACCTCTACATAATACTCTTGCTGAGGGGGACATTCTGCTGCAGTTGATGGAGCTGAGCGCTGAGGACGAAACGCTCCCAAGCTATCAGGAATACGTATTGAATGAGTGGAAAAAGAGTTATGGAGAGAGCTTTATAGAAGAAGTATTGAACAAGGGGTACCTGGAAGAGACACCTGACAAGGACAAGGTTAAACTCCAGGAAAGAAGCCTGAAAAATCATTTAAAAAGTTTGAAGTTGCCTGAGGTAATGAAGAAACCAGTCCTCCTCGTAACACCTTCAATACGGTCGTTCGACGGCAGAAGCGCCGATCTTCCTCTGCTCAGTGAAATTCCCGACCCGGTAACAACCATCTCTTATGGAAAGTGGGTATCGATATCCGAGAAGACGGCCCGCAAGGATAAATTAAGGGATGGAGATGAGCTTCAAATTTCTTCTTCCAAGATGTCTGTGAAACTTCCGGTGAAAATACAAGAAGGGTTGGCGGAAGGGGTTTATACAGTCCATCAAGGTATGGTGGACTCAATCTTAATACAAACAGATAGAAGAAGCGGGGAGATCATTTCTTACCTCGATGGTGTTAAAATTTCAAAGACCGGCCGGTCCGAGAGATTGCCAATTCTTTCAGGTTCGATCGCACATGAAGGAAAGGGAGTAATTCCTTACCCTGCCCACGCTAAACATGCAATATCTTCGATGTATGCAAAGCACGAACATAAAGATTATCGCTGGGCAATGGCTATCGATCTAGACCTTTGCACCGGCTGCTCCTCATGCGTTGCAGCCTGCTACATTGAAAACAATATTCCCATCGTCGGCAAGAAAGAGCATTTAATTGGAAGAGAAATGTCATGGATTAGGATCGAACAACATAAAGACGCCCACGAGAAAATAAATATGGTGCCCATGCTGTGCCAGCATTGTGACTATGCACCATGTGAGCCGGTATGCCCCGTATTCGCGGCATATCACAATCCCGAGGGGCTCAATGCGCAGATCTACAACAGGTGCGTCGGCACAAGGTATTGCGCGAACAATTGCCCATACAAGGTGAGACGGTTCAATTGGTTCGATCAGGACTGGCCAGAGCCCCTGGATAAAATGCAGAATCCCGCGGTCTCGGTTAGAACAAAGGGAATAATGGAAAAATGCACCTTTTGTGTACAACGAATTAGAGTGGCCAAGGATCTTGCTAAGGATGACTCCAGGAAGGTTCGAGATGGAGAGGTCGTGCCTGCGTGCGCCCAGACCTGCCCCACGGAGGCAATCGTCTTTGGAAATATTCTAGACCGAAAATCACGCGTCTATGAGTTGTCCCACTCAAAACGGTCCACCCGGATATTTGAAGATTTAGGAGTGGAGCCGGCGGTCCACTACTTGCCAAAAAAGGCCTGAACGACAGAGGTATGGCGGAATAATGGGATTACCGGAATACCGAGAGCAGCTGGACATAGACATCCTTGCCGCAATGAGAAAACCCACCCGGCTCTACTGGATTGCCCTGGGGACTACTTCATCCTTTGTTCTCATAGGTTTAGTTCTTTGGGTATATCAAATAATGACAGGCATGGGTGTAGCAGGAATTACAAACCCAGTTGGTTGGGGTGTCTATATTACAAACTTTGTATTCTGGATAGGAATTGCCCACTCCGGCACATTGATCTCGGCCGTCCTATTCCTTCTCCGGGCCAAATTTCGAAGCAGGTTTAACAGGTCCGCCGAAGCAATGACAGTAATTGCCCTGGTGGTAGCAGGCATGTTTCCTTTAATTCACCTTGGCCGTGCCTGGTTGTTTTACTACCTCATCCCATATCCAAATCAGCGCCAGCTGTGGGTGAACTTCAGGTCTCCTCTTGTTTGGGATGTTTTTGCCGTAAGCACATATCTTACGGTTAGTGTTATTTTCTTTTACGTGGGATTGGTGCCGGACCTGGCTATCGTCAGGCGATTCTCCAAGGGGATAAGGAAGGCCGTCTACAGCGTTTTATCCCTCGGGTGGGAAGGGTCTGTTTCCCAATGGCTTCACTACAATAGGCTCTATTTCTTCCTCGCCGCATTTGCTACCCCCTTGGTGGTGTCGGTTCACTCAGTCGTCTCGTGGGACTTCGCCATGAGTATTTTGCCCGGCTGGCATACCACCATCTTCGCTCCATACTTCGTTGCGGGGGCGATTTTCTCTGGAACGGCGATGGTCGTTACTTTGGTTGTTCCGATGAGGAAAATGTTCTCTTTGGAGAAATATATAACCCTTGACCATTTTGATGATCTAGCGAAAATACTATTGTTTACTTCACTGATAGTCACATATGCATACATTATAGAGTTTGGTATAGCCTACTATAGTGGCATTATTTATGATGTGAGATTGTTTACATATCGGGCAATCGGACATTACGCCCCATTGTTCTGGCTAATGGTGTTTTGTAATTGTGTGGTGACCCTGCCGCTTTTTGCTAAAAGATTCCGGACAAATCTCACCTTTCTCTTCATTATCTCAATTTTTGTTAATATTGGAATGTGGCTGGAACGATTTGTGATTATTGTAACCTCATTAGCCAAAGACTTTGATCCGTACTCCTGGGGGACGTACGTTCCCAGTTTTGTGGAAATCGGTATAACGATAATGAGCTTCAGTATCTTTTTTACACTATTCCTTCTCTTTGCAAAACTCCTGCCCGTTTTAGCAATAACGGAAGTGAAGGAGGAAGCGGGGTGAGCAGAGAATATTCGTACAAAGACAAGTCAGAATTTTTAACTAAATTACGGAACCTCGTTGGCGAGGGTGTTCCCAAAAAGGATATTTCGGTGTTGTCACCCATACATGTTCATGAAGTCGATGAAATTCTTGAAGTTCGTCCAAGCCCACTAAAGTTCTTCACATTCTTTGGAGCCCTGAGCGGCACCATTACGGGCTTTGCTTTTACTATTTACACGGTTTTGAGATGGCCTTTGCTGATTACCGGAGGCAAGCCTATTGTCTCAATACCCCCATTTGTAATAATTGCTTTTGAGCTGACAATACTCTTCGGTGCAATAGCGACGTTTCTCGGATTTCTCATTCTTTCAAGGTCTCCCAATCTCAAAAAAATCATTTCCCCAAAAGAGTGTGGAAATAACTTCCTTATCATAGTTGACGATGGAGACCCGAAATGAAAAGGTTGGAAATGAAGATAGGGGGGCTGGCAGGAGTTTTTCTTTCGGCTTTTCTATTTATTGTCTTGATAGAGAGCGTTTGGGGGCCAGAGAAAAAAGGCTCTCTCTTATTTATATTGTTGTTTTGGCTTACACTTCTTCAGGGGGCTGTTGCGTTGGCCGCAGCCGCGCAGCTCTCAAAAGCAAAATGGATTCTACCGATTAAAAAAGAATTGCTCTCGTTGCATCCATTGCTTCTGCTTATCTTCTTCTTATTTCTTCTCTTCGGCATCCAGCTTGATATTTATCCCTGGGTCGGCGACCAAGGGATCTGGTTGAATAAGAAATTTTTCATGTTGCGCAATCTGTCATTCTTGCTCTTGATTTACCTATTTGCCAGGAAATTCGCTATAGAGGTTTTTAGAGATGGGGATAAGCAAAATATTTACGCATTACTCTATCTGTTCACATTTGTTACCTCACAAACTCTGGCTGCTTTTGATTGGGTTATGTCCTTGGAATATCCATGGTATAGCACACTTTTCGGTGGATATTTCTTTATAGAAGCGCTTTATACGGGAACGGCTCTGGCCTGCATCCTCTGCTATTTCCTATTAAAAGAAGGTGATCCAGGTCAAACTCAGACCTTAAAGAAAACCCATAAAGATGCCTCTTCGCTCTTATTAGCCTTTAGTGTAATGTGGGGCTACTTCTTTTTCTCCCAATTCATCGTTATCTGGTATGGAAACCTACCGGAAGAGGTAACCTTCTTTGTAAGGCGGTTTTCGGACCCCACCCTTCTTACCTTTTCCTTCCTAATTTTGGCGGCGTTATTTCCCCTGCCTTTCCTTTCTCTCCTGTTTTTTCGGATAAAGTCGAGTCCTTTCCTCGTTCTCGTAATATCATTCGTTATTCTTTCAGGAGTATTTATTGAACGATTGCTATTTTTGCTTCCATTAGTAACAATTCAAATGCCGGTCCTAGTGTTGGAATTTGTGATGATGAGCGTTCTCTTTGTATTGACATTTGTGAACAGAGACCAGGTAATAAATCATTACGCGTTAAAATAGTGCCGTTGAGGTGTTACCCCAACCCCCTCCCTATATATTCTCATGCCTTGACAGAATAACGTCGGACGGATACGATGAGGCGACCTTATTAGAGCGCCTTTAATCGGTTGAGTAAGGAGTAGCCTAAGATGCGTCGAATTAGCGTTGTCCTTCTAGTGGCTCTGTTATCCACAGGGTGCGCACTGGCGGTCCTCGCCACGGGCGCTGGATTAGGGGTCGGCACCTACGCATGGTACAAGGGAGAACTTAAACGCACATATCCCGCCACGTACGATGCCGTTTGGATTGCCGCAAATGACTCCCTCCAATCCCTTGAGATGCCGGTGGTTGGCGAGAATAGGGACGCCTTGAAAGGGACCATTATGGCCAAGAGGGCGAACGGCTCTGACGTTCGTGTTGATGTTAAATATCTTACTGAATCGACAACCGAAGTGGCTATTCGAGTTGGCCTCATTGGAGACCGGCCCGTCTCGACGCGGATCCATGAGACCATCCAGACCAGACTCTAGCCCGCTGACGGCCCCTCTAGAGTGTCTGAAATTCAAGCCCTTGACTAAGGTTTCTA
>JAZGAR010000065.1:0-2451 GCA_036475875.1 Thermoplasmata archaeon | reverse complement strand
CAAGGCGTTAATTTCTGACAGTTTATCTTTGTAAAGCAATCGTAGTGCGGCCAGCACCTGATCATTTCTCGACCTGAAGGTGTGGATCATTTTACCCGCATGGCCACAGGTCTTGGTCAGGTGATTCTCAATCGCAGTATGGCAGTCTTCATCGCTCTTCAAAACCTCAAATTTGCCCTTTTTATCCAATTCAATAATATGCTCGAGTTCATTTACCAGAACCTTGACATTTTCTTCAGACAGGATACCGATCTTTCCGAGCATTTGCGCATGTGCAATGGACGCCAGGCAATCATATCTTACCAATTGTCGATCCAGGATATAGTCATCTCCGACCGTGAAATCTTCGATTTGCCCGTTTAATTGATATGTTTTCTGCCACAGTTTTTTGTTCATAGTTGTTTGCCTTTATGTGTCACCTAAAGCGGTTTCTCTCCATTGATAGGGCTTTCTTTTTCTCAAAACCACATGATGTGCCTTCAGCCTCATGGCAGCGATGTTGATAAATCCTGAAGAGTCTAAGGCATTAAAGCCGCCTTCGATCTCCATGCTGGACAGCGCTCTATCATACAAGGAAATAGGTGATTCCCTCCCAATAATGGTAACATTTCCCTTATAGAGAGAGACAGAAACCTTGCCGTCAATGGCTTCCTGGCTCTTATTAAATGCGGCCATCAAAAAATCGACTTCCGGGGAAAACCAGAATCCGTTATATAATAACTCTGAAAATTTGGGAATGAGACTGTCTCGTAGATGCATGACCTCCTTATCCATTGCTATGCCTTCAAGGTCTCTGTGGGCCTTCCAGAGTATGGTCCCTCCGGGCGTTTCATAAACGCCTCTTGATTTTATGCCGATATATCGATTCTCAACCATATCCAGACGTCCAATCCCGTTTCTGCTACCCAATTCATTCAAGTAAAGAAAGAGATCCAAGGGTTTTTCCTTTACCGTGCCGTCATCCTTATTAACCACCTTGATCGGGTTGCCGTCCTTAAAATAGATATCAATGACTATTTCTCTATCCTGGGCATGTTTAGGCGATAGGGACATCGAAAAGACATCTTCAGGTGGCCTATAACCTGGGTCTTCGAGCACTCCGGCCTCATGACTGATGTGCAACAGATTTTCATCCTCACTATAGGATTTTGCCTTGGAGGCCTTTATGGGAATGCCCCATTTTTGGGCATAATTGATCAAATCCGCCCTGCCTTTAAACTCAGAAATAAACTCCGGGTCCCTCCAGGGTGAAATGCACAGGCTATTCGGGTTCAAGGCATAGTATGATAGCTCAAAGCGGACCTGATCATTACCTTTCGCGGTTGCGCCATGCGCGACGATCAGGGTTTCCTCTTCCATTGCTATCTCGATTTGTCTTTTCGCAAGAAGGGGACGGGATAGGGCTGTACCCAACAAGTATCTTCCTTCATAAGCCGCGTTTGCCCTAAGTGCAGGATAGATATAGTTTACAACAAACTCCTCTCTCAAGTCCTCAACATACACCTTCAGGGCGCCTGTCTGAAGCGCCTTTTTTTCGATCGCCTCAAAATCTTCTCTCTGGCCCACGTTTCCGACAAAACAGACTACCCCGTAGCCTTTGTTAATTAGCCATTTTAGAATAACAGAGGTATCCAGTCCTCCGCTATATGCCAGCATTACCTTTTCTTTTTCCAAAACAATTACCTTCCTTTTTTCAATAAAGCTTATAACGTCTTTTCTAATATAGTGATAAATTCGTTTTCAATTCTCTTTCTGTTTTCATCCGTATCGACGATAACTAGTATGGTATCATCCCCGGCAATGGTACCAAGTATTTCCGGTAACCCAAGACGATCGATAATAACCGCCACACTGTTGGCATTACCCGGTGCGGTTTTTAGCACGATCAGGTTATTGGTGGATTTGATTTCATCGACAAAATTATCAAATACGACTCCCAATTGGTCTCTGAGATCGCTTTCCGATCCCTTTTCGAGGATCTCGTACCTATAACACCCTGGTTTGGCCCTCACTTTGACGACGTTGAGTTCTTGGAGATCTCTTGATATGGTTGCCTGCGTCGTCTCAATGCCGCTGTTTCTCAACTCATTGAGCAGTTGAACCTGATCCGAGACTTCGTGCTCAGAAATAATTTTTTTCAATAACTGCAGCCGTATTCTTTTTGTATAATCATACATAAGAATTGCATATATATACGAATCTAACACACTTGTAAAGCATTTTTTGTATATTTTTTGTATATTTTAATCCAAGTTTGTCAATATATTCTATAAATAGTTGAAAAATGGGGAAAAAATTTTGTAATTATAAGGATAAGCTCTTTGGATTTCAAAAGAATGAAAGCCGACGACCTTAGTCTGCTGGAGGGTAGAATGGGCAGAAAGTGCTATTCCCTCCATTGCCAGGGAACTAACATTGATGGTCTCGTAAAAAGTCCCATTTCCCCTCCCC
>JAZGAR010000064.1:0-8885 GCA_036475875.1 Thermoplasmata archaeon | reverse complement strand
TTCAACCCATAGGGAGGGGCATTTCCAAACACCACGCCATCCGTATAGTTCATAAAATCCACGGGTACGATGAAGCTTGAGTTCAATAAAACATCGTCTCCATAATCGTGCCACACTTCAATTGTTCCACCCCAGTAAAGGTCTGTAGAGGTGTTAATACCTGATCCAGAATGTACAGTAACAACATTCTTATTACTGAGTATGAAGTTACTAAACTGAAAGACATTGCCATCCTGATCTGTTAAAGTCCAATTGTTCATACCCAAGTTCGGAGCATTGGTCGTGCCGTTGTAATAGATATTGATCCATTCCTTGTCAACCGAGCCATTAGCATAAACTCCATTAATCACAATCGGTGCAAAATAAATAGCCTGATATGCATCAACTGTCGTCAATTCCCTGTATGAAGCGGCGAATAACATGTCGTCATTTTGTTGAGACCAAAAACTGCCGATATATCTTGCACTCGTGCCTTCAGGCCAGGGATCTCCCCCCTTCTTGGCCCATTGATATCCATCACCCATTGGGTCACCATTTGATGCCACAATCCAATATGTCTCTCCTTCCCTGATCAATGGGGGATTTGAGAATCCCACGCCTAGCCATTCATAACTTGTAGCAAAATCTGCCACTTCAATCGAAGATATAATGATCATGCTCGGCACATCATCTGATGGATCTGGTGTACCCATATCTTCATTGGTCTGAATCATGATGCCCATGCCCATTGAAACCGCACCGACATCCCTTGCATAGATTTTGACAGAAGAAAGCAAACATGTAAAGGGAGCTGTAAAAGATTGTGCCCAAGCCTCTGAGATATCGATATCTGCATCTATAATACCTATGGTATCAGAGAATGAAGCGAACATGATATCTACGCTTCCATAATTATCCAGCTGCCGAAATTGCGGGAAAGCAAAAGCCATATCGTATACGTTGGGGTCTGCATTGTTCAAATCCTCGCCTCCTCCACCTCCTTCTGGAGATTCCACCAAATCAACCTTCATAAATCCAGACCTGGAGCCTTCGATCTGAAAGGGTAGGCTTTTGGAATCCTGAGCACCGATCAGCACGACATAACCCCAATCTTCGAAATCTGGAATAGCCTGACCGGATAGAGGTATTGATATCTCCACAACATTGGAGAGGGGTGAGCCTCTAGCATTCACGACATCGTATATTTTACTATCCTCCCCAATGACGTATCCATTTCCCCAGTCATCCGCCCAGAGCGCATATTCCCATCCTATGTCCTTGTCCAATCTCAGTCTCGCATTTCTAATGGTATCGTCCCTGCCTGTTCCATCCCGATCAGTATCTATTAGAATCTCGATGATCTGCTCACTAAAGCCCAAAATGCCATCGGTGCCATCTCCACTGCCATCGTCGATACTCCCAAAAAGGAGGAGAAAATTGATGCTGTCTGCGTCTATACATACACGAAATTCTAATAAATCCAGACTACCAGGCTCGAATCTAAAATCTGCCGGGTAAACGTAATCACCATCACCAGTATCATCACCGAAGGCATCTATCCATATGTACTCCCTTCTATTCGTTTGCCAGGTGTCTTGGGGCAATGCACCGTCACCGCTCCAGTCATCGGGAAAGCCATCGATCTTGACCTCGTCATGAAGCTTTAAAATACCCACGGCTTGAACCTTCCTATCAATGATCATCATGTCATTATCTACGTATTCGTCCCCTGGCAACAAAGTCGTAATCACTATGGTGTATGTACCTTCAAGCATTGGAGTGAAGAACCATGTGAGATTGATTGTGGCACCAGAACCCAAGAATGTTATGATCCGAATATCTTTCAACACCTCGATACCGTATGGATCTAATATCATGCACTCCACATCGAAATTGCCTTGATTATTATTGCCATAGTTCTTTATCATGGCGGTGGTATTGGTCTCGCGATACATCTCTTGATTCTTTGGGGCGATTATCTCCTCTACACCGACATCGTTGTCTAATGCTACCATGCCATAAACTCTGAACATAAGGTCGTTGAAATTGTCCACGGCCCAAAAGGGGACACCTCCCAGGGCCAAATACCCCCCTGGGTATGCATCTCCCTCTGAATCCTTCCATCTGTAGCCCTCGCCATCCATTCCTCCGCCGCTGGCTATGATCCAATACTTCTCACCCATTGTAAGGGAAACTGAAAATGGGAAATCTATCCAGATGAAGAAATTATCAGGAGCGTTAACACTTGCCCCCAGTGTTATAGGTGAACCGGGCACATCATCATCAAAGAAACCAGGTGTGCCTGAATCATCGTTATCATGGATTTGCACCGTTAAAGGGTCGTCCAAAGGCACTTCATCCATCACATATAGGCTCACCCTTGTCAAGGTATAACTGTCAGTCGCAAAAAAGCACTGAGCCAGATTAAATGTCGAATAAATCGGGAGCCCAATACCTGATCCCTCCACCTCGTTCTGCTCCATCAATTGCTCTGTTGCTGAAACTTGAGAGTGCATAGGAAAGATGACCACATTTCCGAGTAATACAACTATCAAAAGCAATACGGTTGGAATCTCTTTACCCCTCATGGTTCTCACCCTCCTTTAGGGGTTTGTTGGGTTCATTATTCACTATTTTTTGGTGTGAACTGTTCAACAGGTCCTTCATCTGTGCAAATTCCATCTCATCCCACAGGAATATGGAAGTTTGAGGAGATAAAATACCCATCATCATTACAACAAGCGTATACAGCTTTCTGAACCATTTGCCATACATCTGATAGCCTCAATATGTTAAATAGCTGGATAAATTTCAATTGCCGAGAATGGTTTTCCTTGACGATGTCGATTTTCCATACTTTTATCTATAAGCATATGGGTATAAATTGTACATATTACCCACATAGAATAATATTTATGTCATGAAAATCATGTTTGATTACTAGGTCTGATTACCAGATTTGAGAAAATTATGAAAACGTGGCAACATCCCTTTTTTTAGGATCTTCTCAACCCACCATTTTGACCAAGTTCTCATAAGCTTTCATTTCTTTCTCTAACCGGGCGGGTTCAACACGATTAGAGGCTGCTTTTATTAGGTACTCCACGATCTTATTAAGCCGTTCAACCGTAGGATCCATATAATCCAAACCAGCCCTCCTGAATTGCTCGTTTATCACAGTCATTGCAAAATCGGAGTCTTCAAGAAGGTCACAAAACCTTGCCATGATTATGTTCTCAACTTCATATACCGAAAGGGATCTTCCCTCCTCCAACTCTGGCTCTATCACCTTCTTCAATGCTTGGGCCTCCTCGAGTTTTGGTAATATTCCTTTCGCTTCCCAAGGTTCGATCATCAGCTTTCCAAGCATATGGAACGCATTATTCACATTCTCCCCGGTCTTCGCGCTTGCTAAGAAATATGGAAAGCCGTAATCTTTAAGGAGTTCCTCGATCTCTGGTTTACCAAATTCTGCCATTAAATCGTTCTTATTGGCAAGTAGGACCACAGGAATCTCCCCAGCCACTTTGTACAATGATAAAAGCCAGCTCTCGAATGTTTGCAAAGTTCCCTTCCTCGTAAGATCCGCCACGAAAAACGCACCGTTTGTCCCATTATATGCGTGTTTCTGAAGCTTAGCAAAGCTCCTAAGACCAATGATATCCCAGATCTGAAGCTTAAGTTTGACCTCACAACTGGCAGTAATAATTTGAAGCTCCTTTGCTGAGGTTTTGGAGCCTAAAGTGGCTATATATCTATCACTGAACCGATCATATACGAATCTTCTGATAAGGCTGGTCTTACCCACTGCCGCCTCACCGATCATACACATCTTCTTAATCATACTCTTAACTTCGGCCATATACTCACCACCAAAGCATGACTGATTGGTCTTAAACTGTTAAATCCCTTGATTACATAGCTATATGAACTATAAACCCCGGGGGTCATTAAAGGATTTTGTCCACAAAATCATGTTTGATAATACAAAATGAAAGGGTTTAAAAAAATCCATTTAGGTCGACCTAAACCTCGTTAAAGGGCCATAGGTTAACCATTTTCTCCGTTGGACTTATTAACAGTCATTCGTGTATAATATCTTGATATTAACCTAGTTTTGATTTACCTATTTTGATTTCCTCGATCCATCTGAGCCTTTCAGCGAGTTTGGCGTCTACGATCTTTCTCTTCTTAAAGCTCATCTCGACCCTTGCCAATCTTTCAATACCCCTTTTTAAAGCCTCCAAGGTTGGGTTGTTAAGATCTAACTCTGCAAGCTCGAATTGTTTCCTCAAAACAGGCATTGCGTCCTCGAGACTGCGGTATTCCATGCAAAAATCTTCTATTATTTTATCGATGAGACTTGTAATCTCGCTTTTTTCACCTTCAAAAAGCAGGCGAGGATGAATTACCCTGGGCTTGGCGGGCCTTATAGGTTCAACACCATCGAGTTCAAGCATTCTCTTTCCCAGCGAATAGAATGCTCGATTTACATTCTTACCGCTCTTGGCACTTGTAAGATAGTACTGCACCTTGTATTTTGATGACAATTTTTTCAGATCATCCTCAGTAAATTCTGCATTTTTGATAAGATCCTTCTTGTTACCCAGTATAATAAACGGTATGGAACCAACTAGGTATTGCATTTTCGGGATCCAATAGGTTTCTATGCTATGTAACGTCTCCTTTCTGGTGAGGTCTGCCACCATGAAAATGCCTTTTGTCCCTCGAAAACTGGAAAGATGGAGTTTTGTATAGCCTTTCTGCCCCAATATGTCCCATATCTGCAACTTTAAATTTATCACTTCCTTAACCGTAGGAAATTGCAAGGCTTTTGCTGAGGTCTTCGTGCCTATGGTAGCTATATATCTATCGTCGAACCTGTCTAGAACGAATTTTCTAATAAGGCTTGTTTTTCCCACTGCGCCGTCACCGAGTACGCACATCTTCTTCATCATTTCCTTTACTTTGGTCATTTCCATTACCTTTCATTAAATTCCTGATGGCTTCAACTTATTAAGTGCCTTGATATGAATATGGTGTCATTAACTCACTTTACCCTCATTTATCCATTTGAGCCTTTTGAAGCGATTTGCTTCAGCAATCTCCTTTCTCTTGAAGCCCATCTCAACCTTTGCCAATCCCTCAATAGCCATTAATAAGGCTTCTTTTGTTGGATTGTTGGGATCCAACCCTGCAACCTCGAATTGTTTCCTCACAACTGGCATTGCATCCTCCAGACGGCCATATCCCTTGCAAAAATCGTCTATTATTTTGTCTATGAGCACTGTGTTCTCGCTTTTTTCGCCTTCAAAAAGCAGGCGGGGATGTATAATCTTAGGCTTTGGGATCTTTGGAGGTTCAGAAAGGTTGAGTTTTATAACTCTTTTCCCCAGGGCATAAAATGCTCGTTTGACATTCTCACCGTTTTTGGCACTTGTATAATAGAAAGGGACGTTGTATCTTGATGCAAATTCACTCAGCTCTTTCTCCTTGAATTCTGCTTTTTCCATAAGATCGAATTTGTTGGCCAGTATAACATAAGGCACGGTTCCTACTATGTTTTGCACTTTTGGGATCCAATAGGTGCCTATACTATTCAAGGTATCCTTTCTTGTGATGTCCGTCACCAAGAAAACACCATCTGTCCCCCGGAAGGTGGAATAATGCAGTCTTGAATAGCCTTTTTGCCCCAATATATCCCATATTTGAAGCCTTAAGGATATCGCCTCCTTATCTATGGAAATTAATAACTTTTTTGCCGTGATCTTTGAGCCTATGGTAGCTATATATTCATCGGCAAACTTGTCCACGACAAATCTTTTAATAAGGCTTGTTTTTCCAACTGCTCCGTCACCGAGAAGGATGATTTTCTTCTGAACTACTTTTATACCAGCCATGGACAAACCGCCGATGCTCTGATCTCATTTCTCTTTAGGCGAAGTGATGCTTCCCCTCAAACTCATGTGCACGGGAAAGGGTACGCACCCTAGGTCAGGATTTTTTTGATACGCTTGTATCATGCTATTATCGTGCCTCTCCAATCGGTCATTTTGACCAAGTTCGCATAAGCTTTCCTTTCTTTCTCCAGGCGAGGGGGTTCGACCCGATCAGAGGCAGCTTTTAATAGATACTCGATAACCTTCTTAAGCCCTTCCAGTGTAGGATACATGAAGTTCAAATCTGCCTTCTTGAATTGCTCCCTTAATATGGCCATAGCAAAATCTGGGTCTTCAAGAAGGTCACAATACCTTGCCATGATTATGTCCTCCACTTCGTACAATGAGAGTTTTCTGTCTGGTTCCATCTCTAGTTCTGTCTCCTCCTCCATTACTCCGTTCATCTCAAGAAGTGACACTATTTTCGGGGCTGCCCAGGGCCTGATCATCAATTTCCCCAGGGTATGAAAGGCCTCGTTCACATTTTCCCCTGTTTTTGCACTTGTCATGTAGTATAGCAGTCCATAATCGAAAACAACCCTTTCAATCTCGCTCTCTCCAATCTCAGCCTTCAAATCGTTTTTATTGGCAAGCACAATCACTGGAATTTCCCCAGCCACTCTATACAATGATAAAAGCCAATCCTCAAGTGAACGCAAGGTTCCTTTCCTTGTGATGTCCAAGACAATAAACGCACCCTTTGAACCCTTGTATGTGCTCTTCTGAAGATTGGAGAAGCATCTCAAACCAAGGACGTCCCATATCTGAAGTTTTAGTTGGATCTCTTCCTCATCTATGGTAATTTGTATATCTTTTGCCGAGGTCTTTGTTCCTATGGTAGATATATATCTATCGTCGAACTTGTCTAGAACGAATCTTCTGATAAGGCTCGTCTTGCCTACCGCTGCCTCACCGATCACACACATCTTCTTCATAATGCTCTTAACTTGCGTCATTCCTATTACCTTTTCTGCGATTCCTTATGGCCTTGATCTATTAAATATATGAATATGAATAAAGTTTCTTCTTCTTAGTTCGCTTTCCTTTATACATTTTGAAGTCGATTAAATACTTTTGTTAAAAAAATCATATTTGATAAAAATTATCGTAAGAATATTGCGCAATGGCCATAATTCTCACCCAAACCTCATTGTAACCCGCATTGTAGGGGTTTGGGCTCAACATTTTATCTGTGATGATTTCTTACGAGTTATCTTGGTATAATCGGAGCGCACTCAATTTTTATAGTGCCTCCTCAATTGATCATCTTGATTAAATCCGAATAAGCTTTCTTTTCTTTTTCCAGACGATGGGGTTCGATGCGATCAGAGGCAGCCTTTATCAGATAATCCACAGCCCTTTTAAGCCCCTGCATTGTGGGACACATGAAGTTCACATCTGCCCTCTTGAATTGCTTCCTTATTATAGCCATGGCATAATCTGGATCCTCAAGAAGATCGCAAAACCTTGCCATGATTATGTCCTCCACTTCGTACACTGAGAGTTTTCTGCCCGGCTCCATCTCTGGCTCCGTCTCCTTATCAAATGCTCCGGACATCTCAAGCATTGACATTATCCTCTTGCCTGACCAAGGCCTGATCATCATTTTTCCCAGGGTATTGAAGGCATTATTTACATTCTCCCCAGTCTTTGCACTTGTTAGGTAATACGGGAAACTATAATCCATGACAAGCTTTTCAATTTCGCTCTTTCCAAACTCGGCCTTTAAATCGTTTTTATTGGCAAGTAAAACCACAGGAATCTCCCCCGTCACTTCGTACAAGGACAAAAGCCAACCCATAAATGCGAATAAGGTTCCCTTCCTTGTAAGATCCAATACAATAAAGGCACCATTTGCACCTTTGTAAGTGCTCTTCTGAAGATTGGAAAAGCATCTAAGACCAAGAACGTCCCAGATCTGAAGCTTTAGGATGATCACTTCATTATCCATTGTAATATGCAATTCTTTTGCCGTTGTTTTTGTTCCTAAGGTGGCTATATATCTATCGTCGAACTTGTCCAAGACGAATCTTCTGATAAGGCTTGTCTTGCCCACTGCTGCCTCACCGATCACAACCATCTTCTTCAGCATGTGCCTAACTTCGGTCATTTCTATTGTCTCCATATGATGGCGATTGCGGCTTTATCATAATAATTGTCTGGATATAAATATAGTCTCATTTTCTCACTTTGGAGTCCTTGATCCATTTGAGCCTTTTGATTAGATTTGCCTCTGCAATCTTCCTTTTCTTAAATCCCATCTCAACTTCTGCCAATCTTTCAATAGCTATTATTAATGCCTCTTCTGTTGGGTTGTTAAGATCTAACTGCGCAAATTCGAATTGTTTTCTCAAAACAGGCATTGCATCCTCTAGACTGCTATATTCCTCGCAAAAATCGTGTATTATTCTATCTATGACATCAGCTATCTTGCTTTTTTTACCTTCAACTACAATAGGCCGAGAGGGCTTTGGAGGTTCAGCACCCTTAAGTTTACACAATCGTTTCCCAAGGGTATAGAACGCTCTATTCACATTTTCACCGGACTTAGCACTCGTTAGATAGAACGGTACCCTATATTTGGATGCGAATTCTCTCAGCATCTTCTCCTTAAATTCTGCATTTTCAATAAGATCGGACTTATTAGCCAATATAATAAAAGGTAGAGCGCCTACTATGTTTTGCATCTCTGGGATCCAATAAGTCTTTAAGCTCCGCAAAGTTTGCATTCTTGTGATGTCTGCCACCATGAAAACGCCGTTCGTCCCTCGAAATGTGGATTGATGTAGTTTGGAATAGCCTTTCTGCCCCAGTATGTCCCAGATCTGAAGCTTCAGATAGGTCACCTCCTCATCCAAAGTGATCTGTAACTCTTTTGCTGTGATTTTTGAGCCTATGGTGACTATATAGTCATCGGCAAATCTGTCCACCACGAATTTTCTAATAAGGCTTGTTTTTCCAACTGCC
>JAZGAR010000063.1:0-9818 GCA_036475875.1 Thermoplasmata archaeon | reverse complement strand
TTGGAATCGATATAGATGTTGTTGAATACTTTAACGATTCTTTTCAAAGAATTAAGAATTTGGAGGAAAAGGAGGACATGGTTCCAGGCAGGGGGTATTGGTTCCATGCTACCCAAGACCGTGTATGGGTCGTGAATAACTAAGATCTGTGTCATGCTATGCGAAGAACCACAGGTCAATAGATCAATGGATGTAGCTGGCCGTTTGTAATAAAGCATTGATTCGATTGGCCCTTACCGCCCCACTCACCTTATCAGTGTGATATCGGTTTCAGGTCGTCTTAAAAGGGAATGACAGCCGAGAGTTTTTTAATTCCCTAATCAAACAATATCCTCTAAAATTTTCTCAGCTAAAATTTTAAAGGTCTGTTCCACATTATCCCCTGTTTTTGCACTGGAAAGGAAAGCCTCTGTTTTTTCATATCTCGATGCAAAGGTCTTGATATCGTTTAAATCCATTTCTTGATAATTCACTAGATCACTTTTGTTTCCTAGGAACACTGTTGGTATTTCTTCTGTAACGCTGTGGATCGCGCTCATCCAGCTTTGTAATTCTGAAAGTGTGTTCTTCCTTGTGAGGTCACACACTCCGATTATTCCTTGAGCACCAAAGAAATACGCCTCTTGTAACAGCTGGCGAAAACCTTGCTGACCCATGATGTCCCAAATCATCAGGTGAATATCCTGCATCCCATTATTTTTAGGGTGTGGGATCTCTATCTCTTTCTTCGAGATTTTTGTCCCAAGGGTGCCTATGTATTTGTCCTCAAACTGATCGAACACGAATCTCTTGATTAAACACGTCTTTCCAACGGCGCTCTCCCCTACTAAACACAGCTTCAATTTAAGTGGTTTTCCTTCGGGCAAACTCTCCCCTCCACTCATTGTTACAATTGAATAAACCTATAGAGGAAGTATTGCGTTCGCTTCTTTAAAAGTTAGCCTCTCAGTATCATATATGATAATGACCCAAGTCCCACTCAAGACTAGTGTTACAAATGCTTAACTTGCTCTCTTTAAAATGGATATTT
This sequence comes from Thermoplasmata archaeon, assembly GCA_036475875.1. Classification (GTDB taxonomy): domain Archaea; phylum Thermoplasmatota; class Thermoplasmata. The sequence continues at coordinate 8,788 of JAZGAR010000063.1, read as the reverse complement.
TAACCTTTATCCATCACCCCATTGATCTTTTTCCCTCGATATATACCATGATAAAAATGGTCTGATTGGATTACTGGCGGCACTTCATTCGTCTTAAACTATGAAGAAGGTTTTATATATCCAGATACACATAGAGGTAGTGTAACTCTAGGTAAAAATATTGGACGTTTAATGAGAAACGTTCCGAGCGCCAAGGAGGGGCGCAATGAGACCTAAAAAACAGGCAAAGTTGGTAAGACCAGAAAAAAAAGATTAAACAAGCCAATTTTGAAATACCCAAGACCTTTGGAGGGAGGCAAAAGGATGAGTAAGACAAGAAGAATGAGCAAGATAAAATACGCGGCGCTTTTGGCAGTAGCAATTATGTTCATCTCAGTTATGTCTGTGATGAGTGACAAACCTCCAGACATGGATCCCACCGACGGAATAACACATGCGGTGCCACAGTACCCGATACCACCATTAGTTGATGGTGTGGTGCAGGTGGATATTACCTGGCCATCAGACACGTTCATCGGCCATATGCAGGTAAGAAGCCCCCCAGATAATATAGACGTGGCAGAGGTTTACATGATGTTCGATGTTCTGGCCGGTTACTCAAGACTGGACCTTCCACCAATGGGGGAATACGGTCCAGATGAGGAGCAGGGCTACTACTTCTACATCGGCATAAAAACCCTACCAGGGTATTCAATTCCCACGGGTGACCCGGGTGCTTGGGTGAGGATAGACTGGAATCAGGATGGCTATATCGATTTCAAGGACAACAACGGCAACAGTGCTACTAAAGGGAAACCACCGCACTATACCACCCGATTCGCTTACACGGCAAACGGCGTAGAATGGGCGATACCATATATCGATGATTTCATTGGTGTATGTGAGTCACCTTTTGACATCATAGTGCACATCGATGTCGTCATGCCTGGTGGCGGAGGTGGTGGAGGAACTGATACCGCAACATTCCCAGGTGACCGACCACAGGGACCCTTCCAGTCCACGACGATATGCGTTGGAGATCTCATAAGCCCGGAACCACCTGAAGAACCAGGCGAATGGGGCATCAGAACCATCGGTTTCTGGAAGCACCAGATCAACACTGCCCTAGGCATATCCAAGGGTCATCAGCACGTCCCAACCGAAAATCTGGTATACTATCTGAGCGAGATATCTACGCAAAGCACCGTCGATGAGCTACAGGATATGGATAGTGATATGATTGCCGCTCTGACAATTCTTGAGCTGAGAGGTAAGCATCTCATGTATGATAGAGCTGTGCAGCAGCTGCTTGCAGTGTGGCTGAACTATGTCTCAGGAAATGCCCAATGGGACTCTGATGGAGATGACGATATCGATGGTGCCGATGAATATCTCATCGATGTAATCAACTGGGCTGAAGACATACTGGTCAACGGGGATCCTGCAGACTTTGAAATGGTCAAGGACAAGCTCGACATGCTGAATAACTCTGGAGAATAACACCTAAAAAAACCCTCTTTTTTTTTATTTTTCAAGGGAAGCAGTGCAAACTATAACAGATCATATTTGATAGGGCATGGTTGTGGTAATATTGTAAAAATCTATTTAGAGGCAAAGAATATATATCTAAAGCAGTTATAATGGGGAGGACACGATGTTCAAGAGAGCTTGTACCATAATTTTGGTAATACTCCTGATTGTTGTTGCCTTCTTTGAAATGCTTATTTTTATATCAGAAGACACCAGCGGAACAGAAGTGGATGGTGGGCACATTTTGGCAGATACCATATGGACTGCAGTAAACAGTCCGTATATGATAAACGGTGATGTTATCGTGGATTTTGGAGCGACACTAACAATAGAACCGGGTGTTGAGGTTAAATTCACTGATAAATATTATTTGTATATCGATGGTAACCTCACGGCTCTCGGCAATGTCGCCAACCATATTATCTTTACATCCGACACCGGAAAGCCTCCCGCAAGGGGGGATTGGAAATCCATCAGAGTAAATTCAACAGGTCATTTAAACATGAACTACTGCGATGTCTCTTATGGAGATAATGCCATCTATCTCTATGGGTCCAACTTTAACTCTATTGAAAATTCCACTATATCTCAAAGCAAGAAGCATGGTATATATGTCAGATATTCAGCCAATACAAAAATTAAGAATTCAGATATTGGTTCGAACAACTGGAACGGCATCTACTTTTGGGGATCTTCTATTGCTGATGTTATCAATTGCACAATTCATTCGAATTCTTTTGAAGGTATATCTATGTCTGACTCGTCATATATAAATATAATAGACTCTGAGTTCTATTCCAACGAGGTTGATGGCATTCATATCTTCATGTCATCGAATGTTACAGTTACAAATTCTAAAGTGTACCAAAATTCGAACAATGGTATGGTTCTCAAATTGGCTACGAACATAGTCATTGAAAACTGCGAAATTTTTTCAAACGATGAGGACGGCATATACCTTCCAGACAGCTCTAACAGTATAATAAAAAACTGTGATATCTACAACCATAAAAATGGCATATATTTGTCAAATTCCACCTTCTTAACTCTCGAAAACCTCGAAATTTACAACAATGCAAAGACAGGCATCACATTCTTGGACTCCTCCTATAACAACCTCCATAACCTTGATATTCATTCAAGCGGCAACTATGGGATATATATGTCAAAGGACCCTTTAATTAAGAAAGGTTCTTCCTACAACACTATCAGGAATACCACCATCTCGGATAATATGTATGGCATCACCATTAGGTTTTCACAGAATAACACCGTGGAGAACAGCCGTATCTACGAAAATACCAATGGTATAATTTCCCAACAGGGCGAATACATCAACCTGACTGGCAACAACATATCAAATAATGGTTATTACGGCTTTTTGTTCCTAGGTTCGTCTAATGGGGTAATAACTCACAATGAACTTTACAAAAACTATTACGGCATCTTCTTACTTGCACCTTCAAGCTATAATCTCATACACCACAATACTATAAAGGGTCATACCTATTATTCTTATGGAACGAGCCTCCCCAACCAATGGGACGACGGCTCTGAGGGCAACTACTGGGGAGATTACGATGGCGTCGACCTGGACTCAAATGGCATTGGAGACGAGCCTTATCCCATAAATCCTTTGGGTGAGGACAGGTATCCTCTTGTGGATTTCTACAATACCAGATTCAAGATTTTGAGTTCTATTCCATCCAATGAATCCATACTTGTACCTGTAACCACTACAATAAAATTCTCTCTTTCAGAGAGCGGAATAAAGGAGACATTTGTAGGCAATATCACGATTGCACCTTCCACTAATATTACTTCTTATATTTGGCAGGACTCAAACAAGACCCTTATTTTAACTCTACCACAACTCTCCTATGGCGAGCTTTACACTGTTACTGTCAACACGAATGCAACAGGTATAACAGGACGGAGCCTCAGATATCCCCACATCCTGATTTTCTACACAGAGAATCCGTCAGATACCACACCTCCCCAGGTTACCGAGGTCTTTCCTACAGGTAATGAGGTTCTTACCAACACCTCAACCATAAATATCACATTCACCGAGTTGATGATTCATAGCGGTACTGAATCGGCATTTTCCATATATCCAGATATACCAGGCGAATTTACATGGGATAATAATACCCTGTATTATCATCCTAAATGGGAGTTCATGGATTTGACCACTTACACCGTTACAATCAATGGTAGCATTGCAAAGGATGCCGTGGGTCATACTCTAGATGGTGATGGTGATAGCATAGCAGAAGGCTCGCCAATAGATGACTATTCATGGTCCTTCACGACCACACGATACGATGTCACTCCACCATTTATTAAAAATGTCGAGCCTACAGGTAATATGGTGGACATAAACTCTCCCATCAAGATATATTTCAGCGAGCTAATGAATAAAATGTCTGTGGAAGAGGCGTTCAGCTATACCAACGGCACGATAACATGGACATCAGCAAACGGAACCTGGGGGAGGAGCGTGTATATCATGACCTTTATTCCTTCCGAGCCTTTCAACTACAGCCAAGTGTATACTGTCACCGTAAAAGCCTCTGCCAAGGATTGGCACAACAACACATTAGACGGAAATGCAAATAGCACACCAGAGGGCTCACCAACAGATGACTACACATGGAGCTTCAAAACCATCTACGACCCAGAAATAGGTCTACCCACGATAAACGATGTCTCTCCAGTTGGTACAAGCATTGCCGTAGATTCTGAGATATCCATAAATTTCAGCCAGATAATGAATCAGAGTTCTGTGGAAGAGGCCTTTACAATTACCAATGGTGTAACAATATGGGATAAGAACAGCGGCACTTTCGTATGGGAGGAGAACAGAACTTACTTTATTCCAAGCTTCACTTTCGACTATAATACAACTTACACAGTGTTAATAAACATCACAGCAAGTAACATCGTAAATTCTCAGTTGGATGGCAACGCAAACGGCACCCCAGAAGACTACACAATCGATGCATACACATGGGATTTCACGACATTCGCTCCAACTGAATTGATCTTAACAGATATCCAAGTTAACGGCAACGATGCCAGCGATCCATCAATAACCTGGTATCATGGCCCAGGCGAGATTGTCGTCATCACCGCTAGTGCAAAAAATATCGGTTATTACACCACAGCTGCGCCTTTTATACTAACCCTGTATAATATAACCGGTCCCATGGGAGGAAAGATGGCTTCTGACATGGCATTCAATTACACGATAAATACGCTTGTGCAAGGTGGAGAATCAGGCGACAGGACTTGGAACTGGGAGGCACCGTTACTGAGCGGAGATTATTATGTGAACATCTCAGTGGATTATGGCAACGATATCCTCGAGCTGGTGGAGGAGAACAACTCGTTCACTCTCCATTTTGCAGTGGTTCCAGATCTAACTATTACCGATGTAACCATGGATGGATTACCGATAACCGCATATCCTGGTGGGGTGATCGCGTCTCCAGGGCAGATCCTTACAATCGGCTCAAACACCACAAATATCGGGCAATCTAGCACTGGCATTTTAGGATTCAACATGAGCTTTTCGAACTGCTCTGATACGGGTGTGAACTTCGGGTCTATTCTCTATGATGTTGGACCACTTGGTCCGTTGGGCGCAGGCACCTCTACACCCACACAATACATTCTTTGGCAGGCACCGAGTTCCACAACAGCGGAAGATTACTACATCAACATCTCTACCGATAGCAATAACCTCGTGTCAGAGGTGAATGAGGATAACAACATCTATATTCTTCATATCAAGGTTGATGCCCCCGACCTGGCGCCTGATTTTGTTGAATTGAAGGTCGCAAGTTCTGGGTCTGTTCTGGAAACCTACGCGGATCCATTAGGCTTAGATTTGGTATCCTCCACTATATACCTGCCCCTAAATGCGAATCTCGACATAATCTTTGATACGATAAACCTTGGAGGCGTAAATCAAAGCCTTGGAACGAATGTGGTCCTTTACAACGCCTCTGGCTTGAGCGGCGAACCGCTCGATATCCCCTTCTTTGAGACTTCGCAGGAATTCGTCAATCTCTCAGCTTTTGGTTTGCCAAATGATCAAACCTCTGAGGCTGGGCAGACTGTGATGGCTACCTGGATAAACCCAGGGGTAGAAGGAATGTATTATATCAACATATCTATAGATTCAGGAAATAAAGTCAATGAGCTCAATGAGTCCAATAATGCCTTTGTCCTTGTTATAAACGTCTCAGTCTTACGAATTACAACGATTAAGGCAATTGATCCGGTATATTATGGTGTGGAATGGTACATAGATAGCTCAACCCAACTGAATTTAACGCATATTTCAGGTACGCCCCCCATATACACCTGGTATAGAATTCTAGACCATAACTCTAACGCAGTATTGCAGGACTGGGCGAATTATACAGGAAACACAAGTTTCATTTTGACCTTTGGCGAAGGTAATTATAGGATAGAGTACAACAGTACTGATGCGGTTTTTAACGAGGAAACGATATCTAGGGTTGTGATCTTGGATATCTCTCCACCCTACACCACCATAGACATTGGGCAGCCAAAATATAAGGCCAGTATGAAAGATGTGGTGAACATCAGCGCTGCAACGCCCTTAAATTTTGATGCGGTGGACAACCCATTAGGTGAGAATGTAGATGGTGTGAACTATGCTTCCGGTATAAATTCCCCTACAAAACCTGAATCCGGAATATTCTACAGGATATGGAGCGTTGAACTTGACGAATATGTTACAAGCTGGAAAAAGTACATGCCGGGTATGCCATTTTACCTGTCAAATGCTTCTTGGGCCGAGGGCCTGTACGAGATACATTATAACGCCACGGACAACCTTGGCAACAACGAGAGCGTGAACACATCGTTGGTCTATCTTGACAACACATCACCTGTGACATACATTGAGGTAGGTACGCCTAATTGGACTGTTGGTATAAGGGTAAACGTTTCTTCGCTAACGCAATTCACGCTATTTGCCTCAAGGGAGACGGGTGCCGGGCCGAACTCCACATTCTATCAGATTTTTGATGAGGACAATAGTATATACCTCATGGACTGGGTTGGAGGTATAAGTTTCACACTCAGCTCTACCCTCCCTGACGGTAACTATACAATTGAATGCTATGCCATGGATAATGTCCTCAATATAGGAACTCTAGGCTCACTTCAAATATTTTTAGATAACAGCGCTCCAGAATCGATCTTAGGTATAGGCGAGCCAAAATATCGCCTCAGGCATACGGATGACTGGGCAGTAGCAAAATACACTTTCTTCACGTTACAAGGCGAGGACGGCTTCGGAAGTGGAATAGAGGGCATCTACTACTCCATCTGGAATGATTCTGGCGATCTAGTGGTATCTTCAAATTTATATACAGGGCCATTCAACCTATCAGGGCTTGGAGGAGATGGCCAATATACTATCAGATACTGGGCGAAGGATAATGTAAACAACACCGAGGTTTGGAATAAGGAAAAAGTGATACTGGATGGTACCTCGCCAAACATCGTATTCAAGGCACCAACAGGTTCAGGCAACGCAATTATTTCATACATTCAGGTAATTTTCAGTGAGGAGATGGATCACGATTCTGTTAAGAACGCCTTCAGTTACACTGATGGTAATGGGATTTGGGATTATAGGCATGGGTTCATCAATTGGAACCGTAAAATCATGACATTCTATCCCTATGAGAACCTATACTATGGCACATATTACACGGTTATAATAAACACAACAGCAGGTGACAATGTTGGCAACAGATTGGATGGCGATGCCGACGGAATTTATGAAGGCACAAATGACATCTATTCCTGGTATTTTTGGACGATTGAAGAGCCTGATCTAAAACCCCCAACTGTTGTGAGTGTATTTCCATATGAGAATGCTCAAGATGTGGCAATAGACGAAGAAATCGTGATAGAATTCAGCGAGACCATGAACGAACTAAGTGTTGAGATGGCTTTCAGTTACGGTGATTCGGAGAGAACCTTCAGCTCAGATGACGGTGTTATCACATGGATAGGAAACAAAACGATATTCAGGCCATTTGCGCCCTTTGACTACGATACTGAGTATACTGTAACGGTCTTGTCATTCGCTGGTGATATATCAGGCAATGCCATGGTAGCAAGTTTTACCTGGCATTTCACAACAGAAAGTGATGGTATCTCTCCAAACGTCGTGGCATATTCGCCTTCAGGCGAGAGCGTTCCTATTGATACCGTCATAAAAGTATCCTTCAATGAACCTATGGATAAAACATCTGCAGAAAAGGCATTTATTATGATTCCTTCCTTAAATGGCAGTTTTACCTGGGTGGAAAACACACTCATTTTTACTCCGCAAGCAGAGCTCGAATATGGCACCATCTATTACGTGTATATGGGGATAGAGGCGAAGGATGTTACCGGCAATGCCTTGGGGTTTCCATTTCAGTTCAGCTTCACAACAGAGCCTGACACCTATCCCCCCCATGTGGTTGGCTATTCTCCAAGTGGTGTCGAAGTGGATATAAAGGTCAATGTAACCATCACATTCAATGAAGCGATGGATCATCTCTCTGTTGAGGGATCATTCTCCATAGAGCCCTATGTGGAAGGTAACTTCTCTTGGGATGGCAATACCCTCATATTCACTCCACTGAACCTGACTGATAATACCATCTATACGGTCACGATAGGCGAAGAAGCCGAAGATTCGGCAGGTAACTCTCTCTCGTTCCAGTTCCAATTCTCATTCACCACGAAGAAGGATCCCTATCCGCCTTACATAGTAGATGTGGAACCTACTGGTGTAGATGTTCCCATCGACTCTGTCATTAGGGTTAGGTTCAATGAGGCCATGAATCTCAGTACCTTTTACTCTGCGTTCAAAATCGAGCCATATGTGGCCGGAACACTGAGCTGGGAGAACGATACCCTTGTTTTCAGGCCAAACGGCAAGCTCGCAAAAAACACGGGGTACAATATTACCATTCTAAGAGGTGCTGGAGATTTAGCTGGAAATTCCATGATTGAAGATTACACTTGGTATTTTGAAACTGAATCGAGCAAACCATCTTCTGCCACACCATTTCCATGGGCTGTTTTAATCTTCTGGCTCTTTATTGTGATCATCGCGGTTATACTGGTATTGGTGTACTATGAGCATATATTTAAAAGGGGGAAGAAACGGGAAGAGGAAGAGTTGGAGGAAGAGGAATTTGAAGAGGAACCAAAGGAGGAAAAGGAGGGGGAT
>JAZGAR010000062.1:0-12207 GCA_036475875.1 Thermoplasmata archaeon | reverse complement strand
GCCAGAAATAAGGATTATGTGCCCCTCGGGTATACCTCCACCGAGTTCCTCATCAAAGCCTTTTATATAAGTTTTGTATTTGTGCACCATGGGATTCACTCCTTTTACTAAGAGGATTGTTCGGTTATATATCTTTTTGTAAAAACGGCATTGCAATGAATACTATCAAATAGATGATGTCTCTGCTTCTTTGATAGTTCTCTATTTGTAGGCTCTGCAGTAATTACAGTTCCATCGATTGTACTGATGCACAAAGCGTTGCACAAAGCTTAATGGCATTCCACAGGTTGGATATGGATAGCTGGGCGGCATGTATTGTGGCGGTGGATATTGATAGATATAGGTTTGTTTTCCACTTTCTCCTATTATGATTAAGATAATTCCGATAATTGTTAGAATAATAAGCGAAATAAAGCATTTAAATGGAGCTGAAACTACACCAACAATCACAAGGATCAATCCGATCAATGTCAAATCTTACATTATTCCCCTTCCTATTCAAATTCTAATTGGATATGTGGGAATCTATCTTTGCCTTATTAAGCCATTTCCACATGATATTTTAAACGTAATTAGATTATGAGAACTAAACCTTAAGAAATTAATTATATAATTTTTAATTTCTTTAATGACTCTGGTTCGACCTAATTGGTAACAAACCCGATAAAGAAGGTTCTACAAATACAAGATAAAGTTTATCACATTGATAACAAAGTTAGTACAAAAAGGCTTTTAAAGTCAATTAATTATTCCACTCTTACCTCAGTGTTTTACTTTCCTTTAAAAATACGGGGTCAACTATCTCTACAGAAGGGATGCTCAATGGAAACCTTAAATAAAGAGATTAGCAATGATTCTCTTGGTATGAATCAAGAGCACGAATCCAAATCCAAGAAGAAATCGAAGATAATTTTGACGGAAAATGCAATAAGAGTATTGGAACGTCGGTACCTAAAAAAGGACGACAAAGGCAAGGTTATAGAGAAACCTATCGATATGTTCCATAGGGTTGCCAAGAACATAGCTTCAGCTGATGCAGTATACGATAAAAACGCGGATGTTAAAAAGGTTGAAGCAGAATTTTATGACGTTATGACCAAGCTGGATTTCCTGCCAAATTCTCCTACACTCTTCAATGCCGGAAGAGAACTTCAGGAGCTATCGGCATGCTTTGTGTTACCTATCGAGGACTCCATGGAGAGTATATTTGACGCTATAAAGAACACGGCATTGATACATAAGAGCGGAGGAGGCACAGGCTTCTCCTTCTCGAGAATCAGGCCGAAAAACGATGTTGTCAAGTCCACGAGAGGCGTTTCTTCGGGGCCAATATCCTTTATGACAGTCTTTGATGCTGCCACTGAGACCATTAAACAGGGAGGTACAAGGCGAGGAGCAAACATGGCGATCCTGCGGGTTGATCATCCAGACATCATGGAATTCATAACCTGCAAAGAAGATAACGATAAACTCAACAATTTCAATATTTCTGTTGGGATAACAGAGGAGTTCATGAAGGCTGTTTTGAACAACAAGGAATACGACCTCGGTAATCCACGCACAAAGGAGATTGTGGAAAGCCTCAATGCAAAGAAGGTTTTTGATAAGATCGCTGAGATGGCCTGGAAAAATGGTGAGCCTGGAATAGTATTTCTTGACAGATTGAACAGGGACAACCCCACGCCAAAGCTTGGCGAGATAGAGAGCACGAACCCGTGCGGCGAGCAACCACTTCTCCCTTATGAGTCCTGCAATCTAGGCTCAATTAACCTGGCGAAGACGGTTAGCCATGGTGAAATAGATTGGAATAAGCTGGAAAAAACGGTGAGAACGGCCGTTCACTTTCTCGACAACGTGATAACCATGAACCACTTTCCTTTAGACAAGATAAAGGAGATGACAGAGGCGAACAGGAAAATAGGACTTGGATTAATGGGTTTCGCTGATACGCTCATCATGCTCGGTATACCTTACAACTCAAACGAAGCAATCGAAACCGCAGAGAAGTTGATGTCCTTTATCAGAGAGAAGGCCAGGGAAATATCTGGAGAGCTTGCTGAGCAACGCGGTCCATTTCCGAACTTCGATGAGAGCATTTTCAATGTGCCTGGGCAGCGAAAATTGAGAAATGCCACCACCACGACAATCGCACCCACAGGAAGCATAGGCATAATCGCAGGCTGCTCCAGCGGTATAGAGCCATTGTTTGCTATTTCCTATATCAGGGCCAATGTCCTAAATGATGAGGAACTTGTTGAGGTCAATCCCCTGTTTGAGAAGATGGCAAAGGAGGAAGATTTCTACTCCAAAGAGCTGATGATGAAGATCACGAAGAAAGGTTCTGTGCAGGGAATGGACGAAGTGCCAGCAGAGATTCAGAAAATATTTGTTACGGCGCATGATATAACACCAGAATGGCATATTAGGATGCAGGCCGCGTTCCAAAAGTATATTGACAATGCGGTATCGAAAACAGTGAACTTTCCAAACAGCGCCACCACAAAAGACATCAAGAAAGTCTATATACTCGCTTATGAGCTCGGCTGCAAGGGTGTGACGGTTTACAGAGATGGAAGCAGAGACAGGCAGGTATTGAACATCGGAAAGGTCAAAGGAAAGGCACAGCCGGTGATCAAACCAAGGCCAAGACCCTCAATGATGCAGGGCACGACCATGAGAATAGAGGCAGGCTGTGGAAAGTTGTATGTGACGTTAAATGAAGATGACCAAGGGTTATTCGAGATTTTCGCCCAGATGGGAAAGTCAGGGGGCTGCGCCATGTCCCAATCTGAGGCAATTAGTCGGTTAATCTCCCTGGCTTTGAGGGCCGGTGTGGATACAGATGCGATACTCAAACAGTTGAGGGGTATAAGGTGTCCCTCACCGCTTCTGGCTAAAGGGGGTGTCGTTCTCTCCTGCCCAGATGCAATCGCTCAAGCCCTTGAAAGGCATATAAAGAAGAAGAGGGATTTTGGCGAGGAATCAATAATAGAGGAAGCAACAACCTTAGATAACTTCGTTGATGAGAGGGAGGGAAGCAATGTAGTTGGCGTATGCCCAGATTGTGGAGGACCTTTGATCTTCGAGGAGGGGTGTTCAAAGTGCTTGAATAGAAGTTGCGGGTATACCAAGTGCGGGTAGGTTTTTTTCGTAAATAATAAAAAGATTTAACTCATTTAAATACTTCTATTAACTACGATGCATGCTAGAAACGAAGTGGAGGTCCCATGCCCGAAAAGTTGACAGAATCAGATGCCGAGAAATTCATAATGTCCTTGCTTAACAAGGCATCCGAACCTCTCACCACCAGAGAAATAGAGAAAACAGTCCAAGGCCAGGGCAAGCGCTGTCCTGATTCGGCTGTTCGGTTCTTGACCAAGATGCGCTACAAGGGCGTGATAAAAGGAGAATTATCCATGGAGCACAAAGGATGGATTTGGTGGATCGAGAAGGAAGGATGAGGAAAAAGGTGTTCTCGTGGAAAAACTTTTGATCGTTGGGGGAAGCGGCCTTTTGGGGGGACATCTCATCCAGTTTGCAAAAAACGAGTTCGAGGTTGTGGCGACCTTCAACAGCCATCCTTTTGAAATGGAGGGATGTAGAAGCATTTACATGGACATCAAAGATTGCGATAAAACCAAGAGCACCATAATAAAAGAAAGGCCTGACCTCGTGATTCTCACCGCAGCGCAGAGGAATGTGGACTACTGTGAGAGGAACCCTGATGAGGTGCGGAAGGTGAATGTGGAGGGTGCGAGATATGTTGCCTTGGCTTCGAAGGAGGTGGAGGCAAAGTTCATATACCTGTCCACAGACCTTGTTTTTGATGGAACAAGAAAGAGATATGATGAAGACGATGAAACAAATCCTCTCAACCATTATGGAAAGACGAAATTGGAGGGGGAGAATGAGATATCAAATGCCAAAGAGGACTCTGCAATAGCCAGGGTTAGCGTTCTTTACGATTGGAATTTATTTGACCACACCTTCAACTTCGTTGCCTGGGTTTATAACAACCTGAAACGAGGAAAGCAGATGAGGCTATTTACAGACCAGTATAGGAACGCTACATACATAAAGAACGCATGCGAGGCTTTGTTGGGCATCTACAAAAGGGACGAGAAGGGCGTGTTTCATCTGGCTGGCAAGAATTGCGTGAACAGGCATTATATTGGGAAGAAGGTGGCCGAGATTTTTGGTTTCGATGATGATCTTATCTCAACCTGCACCAGCGATGAGGGCGATTGGCTGGCCAAAAGGCCCAAGAGATGCTGTCTTTCTGTGGAGAAAATGGAGAAACAACTTTGCATAAAATCCATGAGCATAGAGGAAGGGCTTGCTGCGATGAAGGCTAGGAATGGATAGACCTGCATGTAATGGAATTTTAAGCGCTACTTCTTCAATCGAGTGATCATTGAACAAAGGGTGGATGGGGGGATAGTGGATGGGATTATCAAATGTTAAGAGAAGGACAATGGAGAGGTAGTGGGTAAGGTAATCGTCCTTGCTACAAGAACCTGGGAGTGGAGGAGAGGGATGGTGGGCGGGGTTGACAAGTTCCCAATGGAAACCCCTATTTACCACCTCAACAATCGGGAAATATATGCCCTCAAAAATCAGAACGGAGAGGAAAAGGTATATGGCCTTTCGTGTTCACTCGCCGCGAACAATATCAAGGAAGGAATTCATAGCAGCGATTAGGGAGAACATTCCGAGCAATGATGCCTGGAATAGGATAAAACCCTGGCTGACGATTTTTGAAGATAATGAGGGCATTTTAAGGTGCGTTCACACCAGCAAAGATGAGACCATTGACCTTTTAACCTCTATCAAAACCATAGGTAGAGAGAAGATGGCAATCAAGGTGGAAACTCTCGGTGTTTCAGGCACGATAAAAAAGGCAAAGAGAAAATTTCTTGGCAAGTTAAATTGAAAAAATAATCACACCATTAGCTTTATATTTGCGTTAGGTAATTACCAACCGAGGCATTACTATGCAACCAGGACAAATGGCATACGATAGAGCAATCACGGTCTTCTCACCAGATGGAAGACTATTTCAAGTGGAATACGCTAGAGAGGCTGTTAAGCGAGGCACAACCACCGTGGGCCTGAAGTTCAAAGATGGCGTGGCACTGCTTATAGATAAGAGGGTAACGAGTCGGCTTATCGAGCCCACGTCCATCGAAAAAATCTTTCAGATAGATGAGAATATAGGGTGTGCAACCTCAGGTTTAGTGGCTGATGCAAGAGCATTGGTGGACTATGCAAGAATCACAGCCCAGATCAACAGGGTTACCTATAACGAGCGTGTTTCGGTGGAGCAGTTGGTGAAAAGGATATGCGATTACAAGCAGAACTACACGCAATTTGGAGGTGTTAGGCCTTTCGGCACCGCATTATTAGTTGCTGGCGTCGACGAATTCGGCATACACCTTTTTGAAACAGACCCGAGCGGTGCGCTCATGGCCTACAAAGCAGGGAGCATTGGCGCCGGTAGGAACATTGTGATAGAGATATTTGAAGATAAATACAAAGAGGGAATGCCGATGAACGACTCACTAATGCTGGGTCTGGAAGCACTTCATAAAGCTACTGAAGGCGAACCAAATATGCTCTCCGTTGAAATTGGTGTTGTAAAAATTGGAGAGCCCTTTAAAAAGTTGGAGACAAAGGAAGTAGAAAAGTTCGTGAGTAAGCTAGGTAAATAATTGAGTTTACTAGTGAGATATAGATATGGTTAACTTGGAAGACGCAGTTATCGCGAGGTTGGAGATAGATAACGAAAACTTTGAGATCTTGGTGGAGCCTGAATCTGCCCAGAATTTCAGAGATGGGGAGGATATTCAGATATTGGAAAGCCTTGTTATCGATACTATATTCAAGGACTCCAAGAAGGGCGACAAGGCCTCTGAGGAAAAGATTCTCAAGACTTTCGGAACGAATGATATAGCAACAGTGGCAAAAAGAATTCTTTTGGATGGCACGATTCAGCTCACAACAGAACAGCGAAAGCAGATGCAGGAGAACAAGAGGAAGCAGATCGTTACATCGATAGTTAGAAACGCCATAAATCCACAAACCGGTGCACCACACCCCGCCCTGAGGATAGAGCGGGCCATGAAAGAGGCAAAGGTTCAAATAGATCCTTTCAAGCCTGTGGATATCCAGGTTCAAAATGTTTTACACAAACTCAAGCCGATAATACCCATAAGGTTCGAGAAGCTGAAGATAGCTGTGAAATTGTCTGCTGAGAATTACGGAAGGACATATGGAGACTTAACCGGATTTGGAAAGATCACCAAGGAGGAGTGGCAGAAAGATGGTTCATGGATAGGCGTAGTGGAAATCCCTGCAGGACTTCAATCTGAGTTCTTCACCAAATTGAACAAAAGAACCAAAGGAGAGGTCGAAACCAAAATTATAAAATAATGGAACTGTGTTATGGTTGCACTTTGTGTGGAGCAAAATTGAGTTAAGTAGATGTGATTTATATGGAAAATGTTGTAAAAGGTTCTAATTCTTCCACAGAAATAAAGATCGAAAGAGAGCTTGTTATCCCTGGGGATAGATTGAGCGAAAAAGACCTGAAATCCGGAATGGGCACCTACAGCGATAAAGATGAGACTTATGCCTCACAATTGGGCGTGAAGAACATAAGAGCTGGCTACATAAATGTCGTTCCTCTCAGCGGGAGATACATCCCAAGACCTGGTGACTATGTTATTGGTAATATCATAGATATAGGACCTTCGAATTGGCTTGTGGATATCAAAGCCCCGTATCCTGCCCCCCTTCATGTCAATGATGTGCCTTGGCGTGTTGAATTTGGCGATACCGCAAGGTTCCTAAGGGTAGGGGATACCATATTGGCCAAGATACAAAATGTGGATGAGATCAAAAGAGTTCATTTGACGATGAGCGACTATGATTTAAGAAAGCTGGTCAGTGGCCTTATTACTGGGATTTCCCATTCCAAGGTTCCCAGGGTGATAGGCAAGGGGGGTTCCATGATCACGCTCATCAAAAGATTCACCAAATGTCGAATGTTCGTAGGCCAGAATGGTAGAATATGGATAGACGGAAATTCAAATGATATCATGATTGCTGTGGAAGCTATTGAGAAAATCGAGGCTGAGGCCCAGGTATTGGGTTTAACAGATTCTATAGAGGCATTTTTGGAGAAACATTACTCTTCCGATGCAGGAGTTAGTTGATCGAACGATGAGTGAAATGTTGTTGAGATGTTGAAAAAATTTAGATTCGAGTTAGAGGGTGAGTTATATGGGTATTAAGGCGGATATAAAGTTGATTGATGAGCAGGGACTAAGAGGTGATGGCAGAAAATTTGATGAGTTAAGGCCTATTAAAATCGAGGCAAATGTGTTGAAAAGGGCGGATGGTTCCGCATACTTGGAGTGGGGAGGAAATAAGATTTTTGCGGCAGTATACGGGCCAAGGGAGGCGCACCCAAGACATTTGCAGGATCCTACCAAAGCTATAGTTCAATGCAGATACAACATGGCCGCATTTTCTGTTATGGATAGGAAGAGACCGGGCCCAGATCGCAGATCCCTTGAGATATCCAAGATACTGTCCCAAGCGTTGGATTACGTGATATTCACAGAGCAGTTTCCAAGAACATCGATAGATGTTTACATAGAGGTTTTACAGGCCGATGCTGGAACGAGATGTTCGGGCTTGACCGCAGCCTCTGTAGCCCTGGCCGATGCGGGCATTCCTATGAGGGACCTGATAGTTTCCTGCGCCTTTGGCAAAATCAACGGAAAGGTCGTTTTGGACCTATTTAAGGATGAGGACTTTTATGGGGAGGCGGACGTACCCATGGCAATTGTTCCCCGCACCGAGGAAGTCGTGCTACTGCAAATGGACGGACATCTCACGACGGAGGAGTTTAATGAGGGAATGCAAATGGTAATGACTGCTTGCAAGTACATCTACGGCCTTCAGAGAGAGGCTCTGAGAGATAGATACTCCACGAATATCGATAAAGGTGATGGAGATAAGGGCGAGGGATGAGGCGGAGAGGATACCATGAACGACGAAGTCATATCTGAAATTAATCGCAATTTCATCTATCAATTGGCGGAAAAGGGAAAGCGGCTGGACAATCGCGCTCCAGACGAGTACAGACCCATCAAGGTGGAGAAGGGAGTTATTGCGACCGCAGAGGGGTCAGCAAGGATTCATATCGGAAAAACCGATGTGTTGGTGGGTGTTAAATTAGGTTTAGGTGAGCCTTTCCCAGATACACCCAATAAGGGTGTTTTGACAACCAATGTGGAGCTCGTCCCCTTGGCCTCCCCCACCTTCGAATCCGGGCCTCCAAAAGGGGACGCCATCGAACTCGCTCGAGTGGTAGACAGGGGTATTCGCGAGAGCGGTACATTAGATCTTGAAAAACTTTGTCTGGAGGAAGGCAAGAAGGTTTGGATCATGTTCATAGATATGCATGTATTGGATTACGAAGGAAATCTCTTCGATGCTTCCGCCATGGGTGCTTTGGCTGCGTTGACAAACACCACCGTCCCTGCTTCAAGGTTTGAGGTTGGCGAGGATTTCAAATTGCCTATAATGCATTATCCTATCGCCTGTACCACAATAAAGGTGGAGAACACTCTTCTTGTTGATCCTGCACTGGAGGAAGAGAGGATAGCGAAAGCTCGTCTTACAGTCACCACAGATGAAAATGGAGATGTTCGAGCCATGCAGAAGGGTTTGAACGGCTCCTTCACAATGGAAGAGGTAAAGAAAATAATAACCTCCTCACAGGCCATAGCAAAGGAGAATCGAAAAAATATAATGGAATGAAATAAAGTTCACCAAAAGCCACGCACTTCGATGTCGGCAGGAGGATACAAAAAATGCCACGAAAAAAGAAGAATGTTGGTACCTCTGGTAAATTTGGGGCAAGATACGGAGTAAAGGTCAGGAAACAGATTCAGGCCATCGAAAAGGAAAAGGTAAAAAGGCATACCTGCCCGCGTTGTAAACATCAGTCCGTGAAGAGAGTCGGTGCAGGCATTTGGAAGTGTAGGCGGTGTGATTTGACTTTCGCAAGCGGAGCTTATTCGCCTATCCATTCCAAGATAGTGGCTGCGGAAGCCTATAAACCCACGGAGGAAGAAGCAAATGTATAAATGCAACAGATGTAAGGAGCCGATTCGCACAGACATCAACACCGTAGGCATACAATGCGAAAAATGCGGTTCAAAGATCTTCTTCAAAGAAAGACCGAACGTGAAGAAGGTAATCTCAGCTAGATGAAACATGCGTTTTTAGTTGATGGTTAGAACCCACGCATCATGGAGGGCTCAAATATGGCATACCAGTCCATTAAGAAATTGAAAGCTGAAGATGTAATGTCTAAGAATTTTATCACGGCAACTGAGGATGAAAATCTTTCAGATGTCCTTGCGAGATTAAAAAAGTACAATATATACGAATTGCTAGTTATACGGAAAAATAGGCTTATTGGATTGGTCAGCTACGATACCATCATCAAGCGAAGGAATTTACCCCTCACCACAAAAGTGGAACACATCATGTCCACACCGCCAAAACTCGCCAAGGATTCCTCTTTTACCACCGTTGCGGAGAGGTTGATGAGCTCAGGATTTAGAATCCTACCGATCACATCAAAAGGAAAAATTTTGGCGGGTGTGGTTTCGAGGATGGACCTTCTAAAGGGAATCATGCAGGACAAGACGCTCGCCAATACAAAAATCCACTCGATAATGACGCGGGAACCACAGTGCGTCCGAGAGACGGATAATATAACCCAGGCCCGGATGCTGATGAAGAGGTTGAGCGTGCGTAGCGTACCTGTATTAGATGAGAACGAAAGGCTTGTGGGTGTGGTGGGTGTCAAGGACATCGCAAGAATCTGGACACCAAAGACGAAGGAGAGCACAGGCGAACTAAAAGGAGAGAAGTTTTCATTGGATGTGGAGGTCAAAAGCATCATGAACCCGGATCCGATATTCATAGAAAAGGAAGGCAAGGTCAAGGAGGCCATCAAGCTGATGCATGAACATGACATCTCCAGTGTGCTGATAACAGAGAACAGAAAACCAATAGGGATAATCACTCCACTGGACATAATAGAAATGCTCGTTAGAATGAAGAAGCAGGAATCTCTTTATGTTCAAATTACAGGTTTAGATGAGGAGGATGCCGAGGCCTTGGATGAAATGTACGAATTAATTCGAAAGAGCATGAGCAAGATCAACAAGATCGAAAAAACACGAATATTTGCCCTTCATGTCGTTCAATATCATGACAAGAGTTTTGTGATAGAATACGAGTTGAGAGCTAGATTATCCACCAAAAAACAGATGTTCTATGCCCAAAGCAATGGATGGGATCTGTTGAGGGCGTTGGATGAGATTCTAGAGGCTTTGGAAAGGATGGTTACAAGGGAAAAGGAACGAAGATTGGATGCCATTAAGAAACGCGGGATCTAGAAAATTGTTTTGAATCTTGAAACCGACATTCCACCAGTCTATTTGACTGGTGGTTAAGACTGGTGGAATTAGTGTGCAGAACCACTGGTCCGTTAGATACCACTGGTCTATAGACCAGTGGTTCTTCACACTACAGTTTCCAATAGCTCCCCTGAATCTCTTTTACCTTGTCTATCGTCTCCTTTCCCAGGACATCCAAATCATAGATTTCACGGAAAAATAAGGATGCTTCTACGTCGTAGAATTTTGCAACTATACCCGCAATGATATCCGCCAGGGCACCCAGATGATAACCACCTTCAAGATAGAACGAAATTCTGCCCTCGCAGAGCTTTTTTGCGGTTTTTATCAGGCTATCGGCAAAGGAAACAAAACCAAGAGTCGACCATGTCAAACTCGCCAGGGGATCCATGTAATGCGCATCTCCGCCCACACTCACCAACATTGCTTCAGGCTTGAATTGCGAGAGAATGGGCTTCACCACTTCTTCCCAGGCCATATCGTATGTAGTGTCCCCGCTCTTTGCCGGAAACGGAAGGTTCACCGTGAAGCCCTCGCCCTCTTCTTCACCCACGTAATTGAAGGGCCCTGTACCGGGGTAGATACCCCATTGATGGGTTGATATGTATAGAACATCTTTACGCTTACAGAAAATATCGTTTGTTCCATTACCATGATGGACATCTATGTCCACTATTGCGACCTTCTTCACATCATCCAGAAGAGTTACCGCTGCGAGAGCCAAATTATTGAAATAGCAGAAACCTCCGCCGTAATCAGGGCCGGCATGATGTCCTGGGGGACGGAGAAGGCCAATGGCGGGCTTCCTCTCTGAGTACGATGATTCTGCCGCTTGCATGGCACCTCCAGCTGCCAGCAATGCGATCTCGAATGTATTCTCGTGCGAGACTGTATCCACATCGATTCTTCCCTCACCCACTTTCATTATAAATTCGACATGTTCTTTTGTGTGTATTTTCTCCAAATCTTTCTTGGAGGCTGGCTCAGGGGTCAAAACATCCTTAAAAAGCCTCTCCTCATCCAACTTAGCATTTATGGCTATGAGTCTCTCAGGACTCTCTGGATGATATGAACCCTGAATGTGGTTCAGATACTGTGGATGGTAGATAATAGCCATGTCAAGGGGGAATAGATATAGAGGTTTTAAAAAGTTACTCAAGTTGGTTTAGGAAAATGATAATTACAATTTTTCCAACATCAACTTCATTATTTTGACGTAAGAGGTCAGTATTCTGAAGTTCCTATTCATTTGGCCTGGGTTAGATAGGTGTTTATTGTGTACTATTCCGAGTGTTATTACCGAAAATAGTATATACTTGTATATACTATATCCCTTTATGAGACGAGTAAAGTTACAACGTGGAAGGTTTGATCTAACTGATGAGGTGATAGGGTTCTTAGAACGTCATGTTACTCGGTTCGGAAACGGAGCAAAGGTAGATTGCCCCAAAGAATTTCTTGGAAAGCGAGTTTATCTTGTGGTGTGTCAAGATGAGAAATGACAAACGTTTCAAAGAGGTCCAGCGGGAGAACAAACGCCTTAAGAAAGAGATCAAAGAGTTAAAGCGCCAATTCGATAAAATACGTAAAGAGAACGAGAAGATTGAGGAGGAACACAAGGAGTACAAAGCAAGGCATCCCGAGACCGTTGGGGTGAAACATGGGAAAGCATATTTCATCAAGTCATCGACTAAGTCTG
>JAZGAR010000061.1:0-3962 GCA_036475875.1 Thermoplasmata archaeon | reverse complement strand
TCTGTCACTGCGCCCCTCCTTGGCGCTCATAGCCACTATAGGCAAATAACTTAATGGATTACGGTATATTTAAAGTTTGTCCTAAACTTCAGTGTTTATAGAGGATATGGAGGACGAAGAGTCATCTAGAGGTGGATTTACCTGGTGTTTTGAAGGCCTCAAAGATAGGATGTGTTCGTATGTAACTGTACCGAAGATTTTTTGTTTTTCCTCCAAAACTAACCTTTTCAACTTAAATATAGAGTGTATTAAACGAAGATCTGGGTTATTAGATAAATCGGTTGATGAAAATGGCCGATAAAAGGCCTTTATTTAATAGTACATAATATAATAAAGGTGATCATTCAAGTAAATTTTCCTCTTCGTACCACACAAATTTGTGTTGAGCAGGTTACATTGCATGGGAAATTCTAGGCCCGATCTCTGGTTGAACGAACAAATAATTTTATTTAGTCTTAATCTATTTAGCCCTAATAAGGTTCATTAGCGATTCATTATCAAGGGGGTATAATGGAATTGGAGGACAAAGGAATTATTACCGAGCGGCTAGAGAGGACTTGAAATGACCAAGAATGCTGAGATCGTCAAGAAGGTATGTCTGATCGGCAATTCCAGAGTGGGTAAAACCAGCCTGGTCAAGAGATTTATACTGGATATATTCGATGACAAATACCTGAAGACGTTGGGTACAAAGGTGAGCAAAAAGGATGTTATGATCGAATACCCAGAGAAGGACCTCAAAGTAAACCTGAGCATGATGATCTGGGACATAATGGGCCAAGAAACTTTTCGGCCCCTTTTGCAGGATTCCTACTTTTACGGCGCGGGAGGCGCTCTGGCAGTATGCGATTCCACAAGGACAGAGACCTTAGAGGCTCTTGAACCATGGTTACAATCACTATATGATATGGTGGGCAAGGTGCCTTTGATATTCCTTGCCAACAAAAGCGATCTTAAGGACAGCATTGAGGTGAAGGAAAAGATACTGAAAAACTTTGCCGACAAATACGATGCCACTTATCTCTACACCAGCGCCAGGACAGGCGATAATGTGGAAAAGGCCTTCTATGAGCTTGGAAAGCTGGTGACCTCGGATTTGGAGTGAAACCTAGCCTAAAACCTCTTTTCTCCTCGCCTTGTCCGATTCAATCAGTCAAAACTCAAATGGCCCTGTATCTGTCTCCAGTTCTTTCTACCTTGTCCAATTCCATGAGGCGGTCAAGATGCTTTTTGAGCATATTCCGCTCGAACCAGGCGAAGATTTTGTATCTTTTTTGTTCTTTTTTGTAGATTATGTCGAAGGCCTCCAATTCCTCCAAGGTCATTTCGTGGTTTAAAAGGGTGATTATGAGTTCGTCCCTCTCAAAAATTATGTTGAGGTACTTCTCCAGAGCATCTCCAATGTTATCTGTCAGAGGCATGGCATGCGATGTGCAGATCATATCCATTTTAAAGTCAGAGAGTTTTTTGATGGATTCTATGAAATCGGGGAGATCTGCGGGGGGATTTCCATACCACGGCCCAAAGAGGGTCAGATCGATATCCGTTGCGAACATGAGTTTTTTGTTGGGCTCGTAAAAGCAGCAGTGCCCGGCGGTATGGCCTGGGGTGTGGACTGCAATCCACTTTGTTTCACCAAAATTTAACACATCGTTTGGTTTGAATGTTTTTGTCGGAGAGGAAGGATGGAATCTAAAATATTGATGAAACCATCGCATCCAGTCCTCCTCCACCGGAGTTTTCTGGATCCCAGCGTATTTCTTATATCTTAAAAATGAGCTTGTTACCCCTGCTTCCTCTTCAACAACCCAAAGATCAGAAAAGAGGTGGTTTCCCAGTATATGATCGATATGGTAATGGGAATTAATAAGAATGTCCACATGGTCTTTGATTTCCTCCAATAACTCATTTCCTATGCCTGAATCTATCAGTACAACCTCTTCATCTATAATCAGGAGGGAGTTGGAGTAGGGGAATATCCCATGTTTTTTGCCAATAACAAGGTAAACATTATCAACTAGAGGTTTCGCATTGAGCTTGCCAAGGGCATCCAATAGTTGGTTTCGTTTTCGCATGGTTGTTCCTTTGGGCATTGAGAATTTGGCTATTTAAAGGCTTTGAATAGGAAGGTGAAATCATAATTTCAGTTCGCCTGAAGTACGACATTCGAAACTTTTAAAGCATCGTATCACTTTCATGGAACCCAGGCTTATTGGACTAAATAAATCCTGGGGGAGAGAAATGACAAGATTTAAGGCGGTTTTACTTATTGCAATGTTGGTGAGCATGAATTTCCTGGGGATTCTCTTTCTGATCCCTGAGAATGTGAGCGCCACGGAATATGTGAGCGGCAGCATCGCGATCAATACGACATGGAATGCTACAAATAGCCCGTACATTGTAATCGGTGATGTTACTGTGGAAAGCGGTGTGACATTGACCATCGAGCCAGGAGTAGAAATAAAGTTCAATGGGTCTTACAGCCTAATTGTGAACGGCACGCTGAACGCAACTGGTTCCTATAGCCAGCCCATCAACTTCACATCCAACCAAACAACCCCTTCGGAGGGGGATTGGCAAGGGATAATTCTGCAAAGCGCGAACAACACATTGGATTACTGCCAGATATCGTATGGTAACTATCCCTTGTACATAATAGGCTCGAATACGAACAACAACATCTCGAACTGCAAGATCTTCAACAATACAGGGGATGGTATCTATCTCAATAGCACCTCAAACAATACAATAATCAACGTAACTGTATCTTTCAGCGATGGATACGGCATTAGATTATTGTCTTCGGGGAATAACACCATCAAAAATTCCACTTTCACCCGGAATAATGGCTTTGGCATCTATTTTCTCTCATCAGGAAACAACAACATCGAAAACACGAATATCTCATATAACGGTCAGGATGCAATATATCTCGAAGAATCCAACGAAAGCTCCTTTCGCTACAACACGCTGTTTGACAACAACGGGACAGGCATCAACCTAACCTCATCTTCATCCAATAACACAATCGAGATCAACAACATCACATCCAATAATAAAACAGGTGTTCTCATCACAGGCGACTCGAATTCAAATATAATCTCTCGCAACGAAATTGCCAACAATTTTGCAGTTGGGATAAACATAACTGGCGCAATAGGCAACCAAATCCACCACAACAATTTCGGATCCAACGGGCAGAATGCCTACGATTCCACGAATCAGCTCAACTTTTGGGATAACGATGCTGAGGGCAACTGGTGGAGCGATTACACAGGTTCTGATGGAGATGGCGACGGTATCGGGGATACTCCCCACGATGTGCCGGGTGGGGGCAGTAAGGATTTTTATCCGCTTGTGGATCCTGTGAACATCAGTGCACCGATAATAGAAAGCACAATCCCGGGTGATGGCGCAGAGAATGTCTCAGTGAATCCCCAGATTTCCATAACCTTCTCCAATGAGATGAACAAGACCGCCACTGAAAATGCCACATCCATATCTGGAGGAGTGACACCTTCGAATTTTACATGGAGCAATGGCAATCAAACCATGACTTTTGATCCGTCCCTCACATTAGATTCCGAGACAACATATACAGTCAACGTATCAACGGACGCGAAAGATTTGCTTGAAAATCAATTACAGCTTGATTATCAGTTCTCATTCATTACAGAGGATGTAAAAGAGCCTCAGATAACCCTAACTTCCCCTGCAAATGGAACTATAGATGTTGCCATAAACGCAAATGTTATTGTAACCTTCAATGAAACCATGAACACCTCCTCAGTATCCTACACATGCACGCCTGATCCTGGCGGGTGGTCAGAGGTTTGGACTAATGGAAACCAAACAGTCAACTACTCCCATAATGACTTTTCAAGTGAAACCACTTATACTTTCAATATAACCGGTGGAAAAGATTTAACGGGAAATGATCTGGTTGCTGGCGCTGTTCCGAA
>JAZGAR010000060.1:0-7056 GCA_036475875.1 Thermoplasmata archaeon | reverse complement strand
GTTCTCGGAGGAAAAGCAATCGTTTATCGGTTAATATGAACTCTCCTTCGCCCTCGAAATTCATGATGCCGTGAATCTTGCCTCTCTTTCTTGTGGCCCAATTTATGCACGAACCTCTAAACCTTTCTCTTATACTTTCATCCTTCATTAAGATGGGCTCGCCTTCCTCGTTGTATATCTCCCCCTTGCCCCCAACATCGCCGATTTTCATGATTTGAATAACTGTATACGGGCATAAAAAGATTACGTTGGAAGGGATATTTTAAAAATCAATTCGGTAATTTCAAAAAAAGTTAGAAAAAAAGTATTAAAAAAAAAGAGAAGTAGGGAAAATGCTCCCCCATTTAGATATCGTGCGGTCTCAGAGTCTTTCGATCATTCATTTTTGCTCTCTGTTTTGCCTGCCTCAATGTTTCATGAACGTGTTTATTCAGTGCCTCATAGAAATCTGCTGACACGCGAAAATCTGCTCCAACAACTTCCTTTACCTTAGATTTCCTTACTACCATAGGTATTCACCTCTACACTCATAAATATCCTTTTCCCACTTAAACCTTTCTATTTCAGCGTAAAACAGGCATTTTACGATGTTTTTACTTTTTGTTATACGTAGGGGGAAGATTTATTTCAATGTAATTAATTAAGGAAAAAAGGCAAATAAATGGCGAATTTGGACATTTAGCCAAAAAATAGGTAATAAACCACAAAAGGCCGACGTAGCTCAGCCCGGTAGAGCGGCTGACTTGTAACCCTTTCTAAAAAAGAGAAAGGGGATGATATCAGCAGGTCGGGGGTTCAGATCCCTCCGTCGGCTCTTTTTTTGATTCGATTTTATAACGAGCCGAGCAGGCCAATGCGAGATTTTTGGATGACTGAAACTTTTTGGCGAGCATTGGCCATGGTGAAGGAATTTAATAGTATCAATATGATAGATGTCCTCCACTATGCAATGGAAAACATAATTGATTATTAAATTATTAGTTTCCCACGACAGCGCAGGCGAGGCTCAAAAAGTTTTAGGTTCCCGGATCCTTCCGTCGGCTCTTTTTTTTATTGAGACGATGTAAAAAATAAAGAGGAGAAATTTGAACTTCAAATCCCCTTGGTAATCTCATCTATGATTTCCTTGGCGATGTCCATTCTAACCTTGCCTCTCTTCACAAGCCTTTTCACCACTTCATCTACTATATCCTGAGAAGCACCGGCCATTGTTGCTATGTTTCTCGCATGCAATGCCATATGGCCCCTCTGGATTCCTTCTGTGGCTAATGCTCTGAGCGCACCCAAGTTCTGAGCAAGACCTACTGCAGCCAAAATCTCTCCAAGTTCCTGTGCGGTCTTCACGCCCAATATCTTCACCACAGCTTTTGCTGTTGGATGGGTCTTCGTGGCACCCCCTATCAGACCCACAGCAGTTGGAATTTCGATGGTGCCAACCAAGTCGCCATCGGCATTCTTCTCCCAGACAGTTAACGGTGAATAATGACCTGAGATCGCAGCGTATGAATGTGCCCCAGCCTCCACCGCCCTTGTATCGTTCCCAGTTGCTCTGACCACAGCGGATACACCGTTCATGATTCCCTTATTGTGTGTGGCGCATCTGAAGGGATCAGCAGCTGCCAACGCGTAGGCCTCGATAACACCATCAACAACACCCTCTTCACCCAAGCCTTCTTTGTCAAAAACCGCTTTAGCTCTCGCTAGTCTGTATATTGCCAAATTGGATATTATTCTCAAGTAAACCTTTCCACCTGTGAACTTCTCGATTAACGGTGCAACAGCCTCCGCCATGGTGTTCACAGCGTTTGCACCCATGGCATCTCTGCAATCCACAAGCAGATGGCTCACAACCATGGGACCCTTCATGGTGTCTATTACCCTCACTTCCAGATCTTTGGCCCCTCCACCGAATTTCACCAGCACTGGATCTTGCTCGTTGGCTACCTTCAGTATCTCCTCCTTATTCGCGAGTATCGTCATCTTCGCGCCGTAGGGATCTTTGACTTTCGTTAGCTGGATCTGTCCTATCATTATGGGGCCTGTATTGCTCGCCTGAAAACCTCCTTTTTGCCTGGCCATCTTCGCGGCATTCGAGGCCGCTGCAACAACAGAAGGTTCCTCTATCGCCATGGGTATGAGATAATCCTTGCCGTTGATCAAAAAGTTGACTGCTATACCCACTGGCAGTTCGAAAGTGCCTATCACATTCTCGATCATCCTATTAGCCTGTTTTATGTCCAACGAGCCTGTCCTGTACAATGCATCCATCTCCTCGTCGCTGAGCCCGGAGAATTTCTTGACACGCTCCAATCGGTCCTTTGGGTCCAACTTATAGAACCCCGATATTTGAGATGTTTTTTCCATTATCATACCTCCGTCCTTTTATTCTAAGATTACTATTAATTTCCCCCTTATTTTTACATGGTAACGAAATATCTCCAGCATATATAACTCTTTTTAAATAATGGCTATGGGGAATTCGACAAGTGCCTACATTCTGGAGATTTGAAAGGAGAGGGGAAAATCAGTCCACCAACTTTTTCAGCCTCTCTAATAAAATCTTTTTCTCCACACTGGCCACCAACCTCTTCGTGTTCTCCACTGTATCGGGATTCACACTGATACTGTCAATCCCGCACTTCACCAGAAACTCCGTGAACTCCGGATATACCGAAGGCCCCTGACCGCAAATGGAGACCGTCTTCCCCTTCTCATGCGCAGCTTCAATGAGCATGGCTATGGCCCTCGTCACGGCAGGTAATCGCTCATCGAAATAGCCCATGTTACCGAGGATCTGCGAATCGCGGTCGGCACCCATGACGAGCATCGTTAAATCGTTGGAGCCTATTGAGAAACCGTCGCAATATTCTGCAAACTCCTTTGCCATGAATATGTTGGAGGGCACCTCTGCCATCATCCAGAACTTGAAGTCTTTTGTGCGAAGCAATCCTTCCTCTTCTAAGATCTCGTTGATTCTTTTTAGCTCCTCAGGCAGCCTTACAAAGGGTACCATCATGTAAACATTCTTCAGACCGAATTCTTCCCGCACCTTCTTCAAAGCCTTTATCTCCAGCCGAAACGCTGGCTCATAGGTCGAAACGTACTTGGAGCATCCGCGCCAGCCTATGAAGGGGTTCTCTTCCACCGGTTCGAATTCATCCCCCCCCTTAAGGCCTCTGAACTCATGGGTCCTGAAGTCCGAAGTGCGAACCACCACTACCCTTGGAAACATTGGTTGCGCAACCTGTCTTATCGCTTCTGCCAACTTGTCCACGAATTCCCCTTCTCTCCCTTCCTTAACGAAGTTCATGGGATGTTCACCAATGTCTTCTGTCAAGGCGAGTTCTATGCGGAACAGGCCCACACCATCGGCAGGCAGTTTGGAGTACTTCTCCCCTAAACTGGGGACCGCAAGGTTCATGTAAACCTTAGTTGCGGTGACAGGTACGTAGGAGGCTGCCATTGTCGCAGTCTCCCCTCCCTCCTTGGCCCCGGTCTTCATCTTGATGATACCTTCATAAACCCTGCCTTTATCTGCATCCACTGTGATCTCTATACCCTCGGTTAGAACTTGCGTGGCATCTGTAGTGCCTACAATGCAAGGTATCTGCAATTCTCTGGAAACGATCGCGGCGTGACAGGTCATGCCTCCTTCATCGGTCACAATGGCCCTGGCTCTTCGCATTGCCGGAACCATGTCCGGGGTGGTCATAACCGTGACGAGGATATCTCCTTCCTTTATCCTATCTAGCTCTGTTTCGTCCTTGATGGATCGAACATTACCACTTGCGATTCCGGGGGAGGCGGGCATGCCCTTCGTTAGCAGATTTAACTCCCTAGTCCCCGCATTTACTTCTGTAGTAGTTTCCGTCTTTGTGGTTTCCCTGATCGTGGTAACTGGCCGTGCCTGAACTATGAAAACTTTGCCGTTCTCGATGCACCATTCGATATCCATGGGCGCTTTATAATGGCGTTCTATCTTCACCCCCAACTCAGCCATGGTCCTGATCTGCTCATCCGTCATCTTCTGCATTTCTTGGTATTCATCTGGAACTTTCATCTTTATCGTATTTCCCTCCTCGCTCTTTGTATACATCCAAGTCTGTTTTGAGATTTTTTTGTCCATGATTTCCAGGGTGTCCTGTGTTATTCGATATGTGTCGGGTGTTATCTGTCCGCTAACAATCGACTCCCCCAATCCAAATCCAGCCTCGATAAGAACCTCAGGCGCGCCTGTACTTGGATCAGAAGAGAACATCACGCCAGAGACATCTGAATGGACCATTCTCTGAACCACGACAGCCAGCTTCACATCCTCGTGTTTGAATCCCTGCTGTTCCCTGTAGAAGATCGCCCTTGGAGTGTAAAGCGAGCTCCAGCATTCCTTGACCTTGTCCAGTAAATCCTCCTTTGTATGCACGTTCAAATACGTCTCCTGCTGGCCTGCGAATGAAGCTTCTGGCAAGTCTTCTGCCGTGGCGCTTGACCTAACAGCCACAGAAGTTTCTTTGTCTCCTGCGATTTCGCTCAACTTCTTATAAGCGCCTACGATATCCACTTCCAGATTCCATGGAATCTTGGCATTCCTTACAACCTCTCTGACGGTTTTTGATGCGGAGGTAAGGCTCTTCTCTTCATTCACCTTCACCCCAGAAAGGACATTGATAATTTCATCCTTGATGCCAACGGTCGTGATGAAATGCTCGAATGCATCGGCAGTCACGATGAAAGCCTGTGGAATCGGGAAATTCACGCCTAACATCTCTCCTAGATTTGCTCCTTTTCCTCCAACTTGAGGAATGCTCTTTTTATTCACTTCATTGGCCCATACTATTGTTTTCATTCTATCACCGCGATAATGAATTTCTAAATAATTCCCTTTTATCTCTGAACAAAATGTTCTGGGGGATTAGGGGAAATGTATAAACTACTATAAAACTTTGCTTTAAAGGGGATTTTTTCGAGTTTCCAGTGTTTTTCTCTCCCCCATCTTTTCATCCAATCGCCAAACATTAATAACGTATCCACTATACACCAAATCGAAATGGCATGACCCTGATTACCTTCCTAGGCACCTGCGGTGGTAGATTCGCAACCATATACCAGAGCAGAAGTACCGGCGGTATTTTCATACAAGACAGTGTCAATATATTCATAGATCCAGGCCCGGGTGCCATAATGAGGATGAAGGAGGTGAAGATAGACCCCACTATAATCGATCTGCTCTTGGTATCGCATTGCCATCCTGACCATTACACTGATGTGGATGTGTTGATAGAGGCGATGACAAAAGGCTGCACTCAGAAAAGGGGCACCATAATAGCCAGCCAGAGCATGATCGAGGGAACAGAAGGCTTCAAACCAAAGGCCTCAAACTATCATCTCTCACATCTCGAAAATGTCTTTGTTGCCAAGCCCAAAGAGAATTTCTCGGTAGGCACAATAAAAATAACCGCAACCCCGACAATCCATACAGACCCATCAGGCGTGGGCTTCAAGATTCACACTAAGAATGGAACAATAACCTACACCAGTGATACCTCGGTGAATGATGACATCATCGATTCATATGCTGATTCTCGCCTCCTGATCTTAGCCTTGACCACCCCAATGGGTATCAAGCTCCATCATCATCTTTCCCCTGAGGATGCCGTCTCTATTCTGAAAAAAGTTCCACCGGAGAAGGCTTTGTTGACTCATTTCGGTTTAAGGGCTCTTAATGTGGGCCCAGATTCGATTGCCGAGTGGATCCAGGAAAAATCCGGCATTATTACGATTGCTGCACAGGATGGAATGAAGGTTGAGATGGGGGAGAAGATAGAAATCCTTAAAAACCTAAATTCTGTCCAAAATCGCACCATACAGTAACGGCAAAATAACTGTTGCATCGCCCTCAACAGTCACATGTTTTGCGTCCTCCCTGACCTTGCCCCAGGAGATGGCCTCGTTGATTTTCGCCCCAGAGAGGCTGCCATCGTATTCCTGTGCCGTTGTTATGTAAACCACATAGTTCAATCCATCTCTGAATTGGTTCCACCAGATGGTGTGATGCTTTGAAATTCCTCCGCCAATCATAAATGCTCCCGTCTTTTTGGCTGTGAAAACGATATCGGCCAAATTCTGCTCCTCCTTGAACACATCGATTTTGAAATCCTTGTGCTCCTGATAGAACATCCAAAGCTGACTCCCGAATGCACCATCCGTTATACCAGGCACGAATACAGGGATTTTGTTCTTCTGCGCCCAGTAGATGATGGATTCCTTGCAATCCAATTTCCTTGCGAACTCGGCGACAAGCTCACTTGCGGTCCATTCCTTTCTTCCGGTATTCCAAAGTTGCGTAAGAATGGGCTGCATTACCTCCTCTAAGACGATACCGTAACTCTCATTGGGGATGAACACGTTGCCGAGCCTGTTTATCCCTTTCTGATGCAGCCTCGCATCATCGATTTCGAAATCGCCGTGGTAATAATCCTTTTTCATTCTCGCGATGTCATGGTCCAAGGTACCGCAGGTGGTAATAACAACATCGAACATCTTCTCCTTCAGCATGTCCCGGATTATTCCCCTTGCTCCAGTGGCTATGATGCATGCGGGAAATGAGAGGAACTTAACGCATTCCTCATCTTTTACCATGTTCCCGAGTATCCTCGCAGCCATACCCACTTTCTTTGCGGTGAATCCTCCCGATTCGTACATCTGGTTGACCAATCCGTTTACACTGGTTCTTTTTGAGATGTTGAGGTCCACAACACGCCGTCTTAGGATTTCAGACATGCCAACACCAAAGGAGTGTATAACCGAAGTGATAGAAAAATCATTTGGTTTGATCTGAAAATGCTCATATGACTGGCCAAATTGTGAAGAACCACGGGTCAATGAACAGTGTTCATCTATAGATGAGCACATCATCCTCGAAAACCTGATGTTTCCTGCGGGAAGATCAGTGGCATCGAAAGGGCCAGTGGTTTTAAGACTCATCCCCATAAAAATTCTTAAATAATCAAACACTTATTTCCCCTGATATGGGGAATCCTAACATAGACGTTCCGAAGA
>JAZGAR010000059.1:0-4630 GCA_036475875.1 Thermoplasmata archaeon | reverse complement strand
ACACCATATCTAGTAATAGGATATCGATTAATGAAGACGAGGGTATCGAACTCGTATTTTCTACAGGCAATATAATTCTTGGAAATGATATATCAATCAACGAGAATGGCATCTATCTACGTGACTTTTCCAACAACAACACCATTTCTTACAATTATATTTCAAACAGCGAACATGGAATCTACATGGAGGAAGACTCAAGGAATAATACTATAAACAGCAATAATTTCGAAAATAATGAGATTAATGTGTACTTCGACTCGGATGGAGACGGTGTGCCAGATGAAATCG
Source organism: Thermoplasmata archaeon (assembly GCA_036475875.1). GTDB lineage: Archaea > Thermoplasmatota > Thermoplasmata. The sequence continues at coordinate 4,339 of JAZGAR010000059.1, read as the reverse complement.
ATTTGTACCCAGACGACCCCAATGAGTGGGCTGACACAGATGGTGATGGCTATCCAGATAACAGCGATGAATTTCCCGATGATCCCAACGAATGGAGCGACATGGATGGCGATGGCATAGGAGACAACTCAGATACAGATAACAACGGTAACTCTATCCCAGACGATTTGGAGGTACCGTTGGCTGTTTTTATCGTTTTAGTTCCCATAATACTGCTCGTCATTTTAAATAGACGCATGAGAAGGAGAAAGGAAGGGTCAGATGCTCCACTAGAATCTGAAAATGGAGAGGCGGGCATAACCGCTCCGGATGAAAGCAATAGGTAAATTATACCTATATGTCCTAACCCCAATTCCAATCAAAACATTTTTCTCATCACATCCTATTGCAGTGTTGTGATGTTCATGTATCTCGACGAACTTACGATGTCACAGTTCAAGGAAAAAGTGGACCAGAGCACGGTGGTTATCCTCCCAATCGGCGCAGTGGAAGAGCACGGTTCTCATCTACCCCTATGCACGGATTCCATACAGCCAGAATATATAGCGGAAAAGGTTGCCGAGAAAACCGGTGCATTAATTTCCCCTCCAATCAGATATGGTTTTTGCTCCTCAACAAGGAACTTTCCGGGCACTATTACAATTTCATTCGACACCTTACGCTCGCTGGTATATGATATTCTTTCAGAGTTCATAAGAAATGGCATTAAAAACATAGTGGTGTTATCAGGACATGCAGGCAGGGTGCATATGGCGGCTTTGAGGCTAGCTGCCGAAAAAGTCGTGAACGAGAGCGAGGGAAACATCATGGTGCTCTCTGATTATGATTTCGCCTACGACCTGTTGGAAAAGGACGAGGCCATACCTTCTGATGACGGGCACTCAGGTTTGATAGAAACCTCAAGAGTAATGGCCATTAGAGAGGATTTGGTGAAAGGAAGAGGAACACCCGGAAAAAGCAGACCACCAAAATTCATGATGCTAAAAGACCCTGAAAAATATTTTCCGTCGGGTGTGATGGGTGACCCAACAAATGCCTCAAAAGAGAAAGGTAAGGAGATAAACAATTATATTATTATTGAGTTGGTTAAATTGATAGAGAGTATGCGCAGATCTTAAAAAATTTCATTTTATGAAATTTTGCTATTCTCACACTTCATGTTGATGCATACATTCTTCTTTTTCCCTCTCCATCTTCCGAACTTGAGCATGGGTGCCCTGCATTTGTCGCATGTATTATCCAAAAAATCGAGCTTTCCAGTCTGGGGTAGTGGAAAAGAATTTCTGCACTTTGGGAAATTCGAGCACCCTACGAATCTCTTTCCGCGTCGCGAGCGCATTTTTAACAGCTCTCCACCACATTTTGAGCACTTACCGACTATTCTTTGCTCCAATAATGCTTTTTTAATGGAACTGCCGATCATTTCCTTGTTCTCTTCCAGAATAATGAACACTTTATCAAGCATGACTTGCGATTCTTTAACTACCTCTTCAAAATCCTTTTTACCCTCAGCAACCAGGGCCATGTCTTTTTCTAAAGTGCTGGTCATTCTCGCCCTGGTGATTGTCCTGGCGTGCTCTTCCAATGCCTCAATCACCGCTATGCCAGAAGGCGTGGGTTTTGGCGGTGAGGCTTTAACATACCCCCTCACGTAAAGTTTTTGAATGATCTCATGGCGTGTGCTCTTCGTGCCCAAACCCAACCTCTCCATCTCCTGTATAAGTGAGCCTTGTCCATATCTACCTGGAGGTTTTGTTTGATCTTCTATCAGCTCAACTCCTAAAATATTCACTTCATCGCCATCTTTCATCTCAGGTAGGATGATCTCCTTGGGATTGTTGTACGGGAAGTACCTTCTCCAACCAAGATCGAGGAATTTAAGACCTTTGACTCCAAAAACCTCCCCGTTAAGGTCGAAGCTGACATTGGTTATCTGTGATCTCGAGTCCTTCGCTAGGGTGGCAAAAAACCTCCTCACAACCAGTTCGTAGATTCGGAATTGGTTCATGTTCAGCTCTTTCTTTACCGCCGCGCCCGTGGGATGAATAGGTGGATGGTCGGTTGCGAATTTTTTCCCTCTAGTTGGTCTAAGCTGCTTCATTTTCAAAAGTTCCTGGACCTCGACTTTGAACTCGGATTTTTTCAGGTTTTCCAGCAGATTTCTTAAACTCAGCGATTTTGGATAAACCGTATTATCTGTCCTGGGATAGCTTATCAACCCTCTCATATAGAGGTCCTCGGCTAGTGACATGGCTCTAGCTGCACTGAATCCCTGTCTTGTGGCATCTCTTAGGAAGGCGGTGGTATTGTAAGGAGTGGGTGGTCTGTCCTTCTTCTCTTTGACAGCAACTTTAATGACCTTTCCTTTTTCAGCACTTCTTGCCCTTGCAAATGCCTCTTTTGCCTTCTTCTCGCTCATGAACTTGCCCTTTAAATACTTAGCGGAGAACTTGCCCTCCTTGTCCAACTTCGCCTCAATTTCCCAATAGGGCTCGGGCTCGAATTTCTGTATCTCCTTTTCCCTATCAACGAGTATAGCCAATGTCGGGCTCTGCACCCTTCCCACAGACAGAAAATCCTTGCCGCCTTGGCTAGAGGCTATTGAGATGAATCGTGTGAGAGTAGCACCCCAGGCCAAATCCACGATCTGCCTCGATTCTGCAGATGCGGAAAGGTTGTAATCCAACTCCACGAGATTCTTGAACGCACCTTCAACCTCCTCTGTTGTGAGTGCACTGAACCTGGCCCTCCTTGCCTTCAATTTTGGATTTACCTCTTTAAGGACAGTCAATCCCTCGACACCGATCAACTCCCCTTCCCGATCATAGTCGGTGGCGATGATGATTTCCTTATGTTTTCTTGCCAATTCCTTTAGGGCGAAAACTATGTTCTTTGATTGTTTGGAAACCTTCTTTTCTGGGGCAATATGAGTGAGCTCCTGCGGTTTGATCCTGTACCATCCCCGGTATTGCTCAGGGTAGTCCAATTCCAAAATATGGCCTCTGAGGCCAATAATAGAGAAATCCTCTCCCTCTCTTTTAAAAACATAGACTGACACATTGTGGGTTTTCTGTTCCTTTACCTTCCCTTTGGAAAGGATATCCGCGATTCGTTTGGCAGCGTTTTGTTTTTCACATACGACAAGGGTGCTCATAGGAACCAATGCATGAAGCTAGTGTTATTTAAAGGTTTTTTATTGGAATCCGAGACCATGAAAATACAGAAAAGAACCTAATCCAGAACCCTTATGGCCTCCTCTCCACAACCATATACACAGTATCCGCATCCGTTGCAGAATGGCACGATGACCTTACAACGCTCCCCTTCATGGTAATAGCCTTGTTGGGGCAAGGTGGGACACAGGCTTCGCATCCAATGCAAAGGCTCTCGTCCACTATAACATGCATGTGCTTACCCCTCGCTCTTAAATATACTTTCCTAGTTTGGATTCGATGACTTCCTTTGGCACTGCTCCGACGATTTTATCGACAAGCCTGCCCTTTTTTATCAACAGGATTGTGGGTATGCTCATTATCCCAAACTCTGTGGCAACACCCCTGTTCTTGTCCGTATTCAGCTTGCCAAAAACAACCTCGCCCTCGTAATCCCTTGCTAGCTCATCTATCACAGGAGAGAGCATTCTGCACGGACCGCACCATGGCGCCCAACAATCTACAACCAAGAAGTCGTAATCCTGAATCATGGATGCAAAGTTCTCATCTGTTATTTCAATTGGCGAATTGGGTATTTTCCTTTCGAGGGTTACGGTTGGTGGTTTCATCTCATTCCAGTAAGTCTGTACTTTTCTGGCTCTGATCTCTTCGAGCTCGTCCAATCACATCACCTTTACGGTTTTACACGATTTTAGCAAAACTGCTATTAAATTGTTTCTATATAAACATTAAGATGTCACCGCAGGAAGTGTCATGCATGGATGTTTAAGAATACATACCAAAACCGCTTCAATGTCTTTAGGTTAAAAATCACGAATCCACTTTAATTCATAGTTTATGGAATCATCTTTTTTGCCCAAAATGCTTCTTGTGCTCCTTATACATGCATCTGTCCATCACAACCGTAAGACCTGCTTCCTTGGCCTTCCTCGCAGCCTCTTCGTTTATCACACCCTCCTGCATCCAAATCACCTTTGCACCTTTTTCTATTGCCTCATCCACGATCTCCACAACTGCCTTGGGCTTCCTGAATATGTCGACGATGTCAACCTCTTCAGGGATTTTTAGCAAATTGGGATATGACTTCAGCCCGATAATTGTGTCGTATTTAGGATTTACAGGAATGATCCTGTAGCCTTTGTTCCTCAGGTACTTACCCACTCTAT
>JAZGAR010000058.1:0-6013 GCA_036475875.1 Thermoplasmata archaeon | reverse complement strand
ACCCCGAGATCTGGTCTTCCGGTGGTAAGCTGGACCGAAGGTTTGGTTTGCATCACCCTTGCTCTGATTATGTCCCCTATCCGAAACTCCCTCCATACATCCTCGGTATAGCCCTCAGATATCTTAGAGACATGAATAGATGCTAAAGTTTCTCCTGTCACATCTCTGGGTTTGCCTTCCACCCGGACAACATTCACTATGACCATGCTGCTCTTCACATCTGCCACAACCGCCAAAACTATGTCTCCAACTACCAACTTTACCAAAGGATTTATGGGTTCTACCATGGCCACCATTTCATCTGAGTCAAGATTGAGCCTTCCTAGATAGGAGGAGAAAATTCTGCCTTTCAACTCAAAGGTGCCCTCACCAGCGAGAAATTCCTCGCATGTGGCGATTTCTTCCCCTGGTATAACGATCTTTTTATTTTTAATCATATCATTCCCCCGATTCTTTCCATCCTGAACATCATCACATCAAAGTTTTTTTTTTCCTTGCTATGAAATCTGAATGTATACCTTATCTCGAATTCATATCTTTTTCTATGTGTTACCTTTGCTTGGAGTCTTTCGGCCTCCTTCTCGATGAATCTCTGGGTGTTCGCAAGGTGTATGGAATAAACCACACTTGATAGGGCCAACGCCGTTCTAAGGAACAGCCTATCAGCATGTCTTCGCTGCGCCCCAAATGGCGGATTTTGCAGCACGGTATCGCACTCCTCGTTAAAATCTTTTATCTCGCATGTACGAAAATCCACCGTGGCATGGAATTTTTTGGCGTTTTCCCGGGCGATTACGATGGCCTTTTCATCTATATCTATCCCTATTACCTCTTTCGCATATAGCAGTTTCGCACCTATGGCGAATATCCCGGTGCCGCATCCCAGGTCAACCACCTTTTTGCACTCTATATCACCAAGGGAATAGGCAAGGAAAAGCACATCCGCCGCGATTTTTGCAGGTGTATTATACTGCTCCAGATGCGGTTTTGGCTCGGGATGAGGAGATATTCGCTGCAGGGCCATCTCCAATGCCTTTTTCTTCATCCGAATTGCTCTCCTTTTTCTGTGTATCCGCCGATACAGTTTTATCTAAGGACACCAAAACGTATATATCAACTCTCCCTTTTATCCATTCTCATTGGGAGCTAAAATAGCATGAGTAAGATAGTTGAGTGCGTTCCGAACTTCAGTGAAGGGCAAAGGATGGAGGTCATAGAGGCCATTATTGACCAGATAAAAAGCGTTGAGAGTGTAAGGCTGTTGGATTGCGAACATGACAAAGATCACAACAGAAGCGTTATGACCTTCATTGGAGAGCCAAAGAGCGTCAAGAAAGCGGCATTTTCTTCCTGCGCAAAAGCTGCCGAACTAATCGATTTAAACAAGCATAAGGGTGAGCATCCAAGGATAGGCGCCACAGACGTTATACCTTTCATCCCGATATCGAATATGACCATGGAAGAATGCGTGAATTTGGCGAGAGAGTTAGGAAAAGAGATAGCCGAGAAATTGGAAATACCTGTCTATCTATACGAACATGCGGCTACAAAGCCTGAGAGACAGAATTTGGCAAATATTAGGAGAGGGCAGTACGAGGGATTGAAAGAGGCGATATTAAAGGATCCAGAAAAAAAGCCTGATTTTGGGCCGAGTAGGTTGCATCCCACTGCTGGTGCAACGGTCGTGGGCGCAAGGATGCCTTTGGTTGCATATAATGTCAACCTCAACACAGATGACATCGACATCGCAAGATCCATTGCCAAGACCATAAGGCATTCCAGTGGAGGCCTAAGATATGTCAAGGCTTTGGGTCTAGAGATCAAGGAGCGGGGCATTGTCCAGGTTTCGATGAACCTGATAAACTACCAAAAGACGCCTGTTTTCAGGGTTTTTGAGACGATCAAAAAGGAAGCAGAGAGGCATGGTGTGGATATCCTAGATAGCGAAGTCATAGGCCTGATACCAATGAATGCACTCGTGGATTCAGCTGAGTTTTATCTTAGACTCGAGGATTTTAATAAATCACAGATACTTGAAAACAGACTGTGTGAGTGAATTCATGCCAAACGAGCTGAGTATTGGGGATTTATTGGGGGAACTATCCTCTGAATCTCCTGCTCCGGGAGGAGGGAGTGTAGCCGCCCTCTCAGGTTGCTTTGGCGCGGCGCTCGTATCAATGGTATGTAAACTGAGTATAGGAAAGAAAAAGTACGAAGAGTTTAAGGATGAGCTGAAAGGCGTTTTAAACGAGGCCAAAATTCTCAGAAAAGCCTTACTATACCTATCGAAAAGGGATGTTGAGGCCTTCAACGAGGTTATGGCCGCCATTAAAATTCCTGATAGGGAAGAGAAAAAAGAACAACTCCAGATTGCCTACAAAATGGCCGCGAATGTTCCCTTTGAGGTGGCGAAAAGATGTCTGAGGGTGATGGAGCTGGCAGAGGTAACCACCCAAAAAGGCAACCGAAATGCCATCACAGATTCCAGTGTGGGCGCATTGATGGCTTATTCAGGTGTGAAAGGTTCGGTTTTGAACGTTAAGGTGAATTTGAAATACATTGAGGATAAGCATTTCAATACCGAAATACGGGATGAGATAGAAAATCTCGAAAGAAGGGCTGAGGAGGTTCTTGGATCGGTCATTGGGAAGGTCGAGTCCTCTTTTTAACCCTGAACTTCATCATTCTGATAACCACTTTCTATGCGGTATCTTTTTAAGAAAATATGGGGGATATGGATCACCATTTGGGCAAATATAAAATTTCACCCTTTCAGTGGTTTATGACACGAGGCACAGGTCAATTCCTCTGCCTTTTGGACACAGCAGATATGATAGAATGTACCGCAACTGCAATAAGTTCTGCAAGTTTCTTCAAGAAGGGGCGAGGGAGAGATGCTTAGGTTGCAGTAGACATTAGGGCATTTGGTGTCAAAACATAATGGACAGACGAAGTGGTTTATGCGTGTCTTGTCAGGGGGAAGGAGTTTGTCAGCCTCGCGTTTCACCTCCCTCGCAAGGAGCAAGGCTGTTTGATAGCTCTCATCTTCAAGAAAATGTTTTATCGTGCTCAATAATGTGTTCAATCTGGTAATACTATCATTTGAGGAGGATGTTTTTTCTGCTTTAACCTTTCCAACAATATGTCCCGCCTTTGCAGCATATCTAAGCGCATTGTATTTTACATCTCGAAGTTCTTTCGCCCTTTCTAAGGTGGCATTCGCTAAATGGAAGGCGAGCTCATAGTTTCCTCGTTCTGAGGCCTTCAATATCTCCCGAAGAGAAGCTTCCATTCGTAGATAATCATTTTCTGACGACCAAGCTTTGCCCACCTCTTTTGTTTCTTTCAGGATGGCTTCGATTTCAAATATGGTGCGTAACGCCTCTTTTTTGATCTTCCCCTGCCTTTTCGCCTCCGTTTTTGCCCTCTTTATCGAGTCCTGAGATCTTCTGATGCTTCCTGGTGTGCCCCTTTTAAGATCCAACATGGCCTTGAGAAAATATTTCTCCACATCGAACTCTCCCAAACCCTGCTTTCTGAATTCAGTTCTTAAGGCATCTATTATCGCTATCACAGCCAGATCCATCATATCCTCCAATTTATTGAACCAATCATCCCCGAGATATGAATCGTCTATTAAGTCATCAAAAATCTTTTCTGGGCGGGTCACATTTGCACCCATGTTCTTTGCTATGCTTAGAATTCTTTTTGGATTGGCGAGAAGTTTTTCCTTTATATCTTTGCTATCGATGGTGATCGCTACGATCATTAACATCAGCACCAACATTATATGGTATCCGCAATATCTAGTCCATATATAGGATTTTCTTCTTAATGGTTTTTCTTTCATTATTTTTTTTCACATGTGATTGCTCTTCAATGGGAACATAAGAGATATTAGATACTATTGCAATCCCTATCTAGATTTTATTGGTGGTGATGGAATTGAAGTTGGCTTTAGCACAGCTATCTCCTGTACTGGGGGATAAGGAAAAAAACCTGGATATGATGGAAGATACCGTAAAAAACTCCAATTCGGATTTGGTGGTATTTGGGGAGTTATTCCTAACAGGTTATATGTGCCGCGATAACCTAACAAAGCTTGCGGAGCCTTTGGATGGCATCTCAGTCAAAAGGATTGCTGATGTGGCTAAAGAGTATGATACACACATAATCTTTGGCATGCCTGAGAAGGCAAAAGGGGTGAAGGGTCAATTTTTCAACAGCTCTGTGCTTATCGATCCAAATGAAGATGTAAAGCGCTATAGGAAGCTGCACCTTGCGAATTTCGGGCCTTTCGAAGAACATCTTTACTTTGGCACTGGCACCGAATTACCAGTATTCGAAACATCCTTGGGTAAAATAGGGTTGCTCATTTGCTTCGATTGTTTTTTTCCAGAGGTATCGAAGATATACGCGCTGAAAGGCGCCGATTTATTGGTCTGTATTTCTGCCTCGCCCTCAACTACGAGGATTTTCTTTGAGAAGATAATCGTTGCTAGAGCCATAGAAAACGCGATTTTCTTTACATATACAAATCTCGTGGGAACCGAGCTGAATATGACCTATTGGGGGGGCAATACAGTTATTGACCCCAGGGGCGAAATCAAGGCAAAAGGCGAATATTTCAAGGAAGGTATCGTTAAATGCGATATTGACCTAAAGGATTTGACAGTGGCCAGAGAATTCCGTCCCACCCTACGGGACACGAGGATGGAGCTCTTCAGCGAACTGCAAAAGTTACTTGAAGGTGACGTTAGAGGGGCATAAACACACCCCTCTTCCCGCCCATGAACATGAAATAAAATAGAAAATCATCAAAAAACCTAACAATATCATTCCCCACAAAAAACTATTATATACACAATAGCCGATTATGTTGCGGGGTTGACATGAAAAGTATCGATTCTTTGGTGGAGAAGGTCTTAGAACTCAAGAAGAACGGTCTCAGTGAAGGTGAAATATCTGACGAGCTGCATCTTTCTGTGGCAACTGTTACATGGCTTTTAACAAGGAATGTGAAGGAGGAAAAACCTCCTACCGACATTAAGGTTGGGTGGAGGTCCATCGGCGTTTATGGAAGCCGTATCCGTCTAATATCTAGTCTATTTATTGATGTCATTTTGGAGGAGGTTGAAAAGAGGGATATTGAAAAAGTGGATACCGTTGTGGGTATCGCGATTAACGGCATACCTTTTGCAACAATGGTGGCAGAGGATTTGGGTTTGGAGCTGAGCATTTATAGACCACCGGTAAGTGATGATGGCAAGGGAACCTTCAGCTCAAATTATGCCACTTTGAAAGGTAAGAACGTGGTGGTAGTGGATGATGTGATAAGCACAGGTCATGTTGCAAAAAGTACCATAGCCGATCTAAAGACGGAGGGTGCAAATCCTCTGTTGATAGTGGTTATGGTGAACAAAACACCTCTCTACGAACTTGATAGTGTGCCTCTTAGATCCCTCATCCGTGCCCGTACAATTGCGTGAGAGAATGCACTGGGTCGATGTTGAGAGCGAAAAACTTATTAGTTTTTCTAAGGAGCATGTAATTGCCACAGGTATCACTCCCTCTGGAGACATTCATGTAGGCAACATGCGGGAAATACTCACAGGTGAGGTGATAACACGGGGCTTGAAGGAAAAGGGTGTGGATGCCCAATTGATATACATTGGGGACACAATAGACCCTTTGCGAAAGGTATACCCTTTTCTCGACGAAAGCTACAAAGAGCATGTTGGTAAACCCCTTTGCGAAATACCTTGTCCATGCAAAGGGCACGAATCCTATGCCCAGCATTTTCTCAACCCTTTTCTCGAAGCCACGAGAACCTTGGGTATCGAGGCTAAGATATTGCTGACCCACGAGATGTACGCAAAGGGTATGTATGCAGAAGCGTCCAGGAAGATACTCGACAATGCCGAGAAAATCGGTAAAACCCTACGAGAAATATCGAAGCGTGACCTGCCTGAAGATTGGTTTCCATACAATCCAAAATGTGGGGAATGCAGGA
>JAZGAR010000057.1:0-9432 GCA_036475875.1 Thermoplasmata archaeon | reverse complement strand
TGGAAGTGATCAATACAAACGATCCACCAGCTATTACGACTGGCAATATGATGTTTATAGAGGAGGATTCAGATTACTTCGTTGATTATGGATATATCGATGTGGACAACGATCCAGTGGAATGGAGCCTAAGCACAAACGCCACATGGCTGATCATTAATCCAAATACAGGAGTACTATTCGGCATTCCGGAAAATGAAGATGTTGGAGAGTATTATGTTAATGTTATTTTGAGTGACCGTAAGGGTGGTTACGACTATGTGAATTTCACACTCATCGTTAATAATACCAATGACCCCCCGAGTGTTTTACAATTGCTATCGCCTACCGATGACTCAACGGTTAATACCACCTTCCCAACCTTTACTTGGAGCGCATCAATAGACCCTGACATAGGAGATTATGTTGTCAACTATACTTTGCAGTACTCCACAACTTCCGATTTCACGGATAATGTAACAACTATCACAGGCATTGTAAATACGTTCTACACACCAGCCATACCACTAGATGATAAGACCATCTATTATTGGCGTGTTGAGGCTTTCGATTCTTTTGGTGTTGAGAGCGGTTTCCAAACTACATACTTTGTTTTTACTATTGATACTGGTTATCGACCACCAACGTACTTCGGGGGAATAAAAAGCGCAGCCGTGAAGCTAGGAGATAACTGGTCTATAGATCTTGATGATTACTTTCAATTAGGCTCTCTCACCGATGGTTTGATATTCAATTGTAATTATGAAGAGATACAGATCGATCCTCTGACCCACATAGCAACTTGGATACCCGAGAACGAGAGCTCGATCCTCCCTGATGTTATCTTCACATTGTACGATGGTAGTACCAACGTCAGCTCCTTCCCCATTGATCTAACCGTGGAACAGGAGATTCCACCCTCTTCCCGTCCATTATCCCTTTGGGAAAGAATATTCTGGCCGTGGTCTTTAATTCCATTGATATTTCTAATTCTCCTTGGTGGGGCGATTGGGTATAAGAAAAGAAAAGAAAGGCCTATAGTTGAGGAGGCGTTTTTCATATCCGAGAATGGTCGTCTCATTGCCCATGTATCCGTCAGCGGTGAGGAGGAGATCGATGAGGACATACTGAGTAGCATGCTCACAGGTGTAAAAGATCTCATCACCGATGCCTTTGTTAGAGACAAGGAGGGCAAGGAGGAAAAAGGTCTGCATAAGCTTGAATTTGGCGAAAAGAATATATTTCTCGAAAAGGGCGTTCATTTCTTTATTGCCCTCGTATTTGCAGGCAAGGAAAATAAAGCTTTCCTCTCCAAACTTAGAGGGGTGATCGAAGAGATCGAAGAAAAATATGGAGAGGTGCTAGAGGATTGGGACGGCGATATGAGTCCTTTTGAAGGTGCGGAAGAGATCATCGAGAGATTGTTGTCTTTAGAGGAATTCTCAAAGGAGGAGTGGGAGGAAATCAAGAGTCCCAGGGAGGAGGATAAAATTTCAGAAAAGTGGTCAATGATGGACGCAACAAAAGGACAGGAGGATTTGCCCTCTCAAGAAACATCAGGGGAAGGGCTTGAAGAAGGGTCAGAACCCAGCTAGAACCGGAATGAATTGAGATAATGCCTTATCTTCAGCACCACCATCGTTTGGGAGATTTCGTCAACAACGCGCATACACGTTGATGAGCATCTGTGTCTCGAGGTTTTGGTTTTAAAGGGGAAACTAAGAAGCTGAGGGAACTGGTAGACACAATAAAAGTCATCAAAGGTGTTAAGCACGGCGAGCGGATCATGGCGGACAGAAAGCTTGGATAACGTGATTATACCCTGAGAATATCAGGGTTCTGGGGATAAGAAAATGCACAAGACCGTAGAAATCTCGGTGGAGGAGAACCTCTTCGAAGCAAACAGTGAAATCGCAGCAAAAGATGCTGAGTTGCTGAAAAAAAACAACATTTATTCCATTGATTTTTTGGGTTCCATCGGTTCAGGGAAAACACACCTTTTAGAAAAAATCCTGGATAAATTGAAGGAGAGGGGAAAAAGGAGCGCCGCAATAGCAGGTGATGACGATTACAAACTTTTCAAAGAGCCCAAATTGGGATTTCTAGGCATCTGGAGGGTATATAGCGGGAAATTCGAGGAAAAAAGTGAATATTTTCGACGATAATATCGGGGAAAAGATTATATCCCAAGCAAATTATGAGGTAAGAGTTATTGGAGGCTTACCGATGGGAAAAAGGATAGGCAAAGAAAATATAAAGCGTGAGTCTGGCTATTTGTACTACATCGGCAAGGACGGCTACGTATGGCGTGCGCCGATGAAGACAAACAAGCGCGGTAGAAAGAAGAAGGTAGGAACTGAGAGAATTAAGAAACAAAAAGGCTTTATGTACTACCTCGACAAAGCCGGCTACGTCGCTGAAGCCAAAATGGCCAGGAAATAGTCAATAAACCCTTATTCAAGGATCTATTAACCATATAACGGTCCTTTGAAGGAATGGGCAAGACTATCCTCTAGCCAATCTCCTATTATTTGCAAATGTTGATTAGAGCGTAAGCTGTTCCTTCCACGCACCTTTAATCAAAAGTATGTCTATTCAGAGGCAAAATTTTAATAAATCGCCATGGGAAATAGGGCTAGAAGGGGAAATATAAAGGGTAAGGAGATGAAAAAAATGACAGGCACGTATATCCTACCCTCTCAACTCTTCTATTATTTTCGGAAAAGCCTCGCAAAACCTCAGGCACTGCTCCTTGGGGATGGAAAAAGAGGTCCTCACAAATTTTTTGCCAAATCTCTTAGAGAGGTAATTCCCTCCCCTCACGAAAACATGATAATCGAACAACATTTTTTTCTCTACCTCATCTGGGTTTATACCAGTCTCACTTATGTCGATGACGAACATATTGGTGTGTGAAGGATAAACCGGAAGAAAAGCTCCCTCTATGGCCTCTATGCACTTCTTGATGTGCTCCTGGTTTTTTCTTGAGATTGACACTACCTTGCCTATCCACTGGTCCTTTGTCTGCAAAGCCGCCAGAGCAGCCCTTTGGGCGATGATGTTCACTGAGAGGACATTCGTATTGTAAGGGAGGAGTTCCTCCATAATTTCTTTTAGCGCGATGAGGGCTCCGATTCGCATCCCTGCAAAGCCGCAATTCTTGGAGAAGGAATATGTAATGATGCTTTTCTCTGGCAAAAAATCTGTGGTGAGTGTGTGACTGTCTGCGAAATCCCGGTAAGTGATGTCATCGATGATGTAGAGGTCATTGTCCTTGCAAATCTCGCAGAATGCTTTTACTTCGTCTTTTGTGTAGGGGGTGCCCAATGGGTTAAGAGGGTCGATGAATAACAGCATCCTGGTTTTCTCATCCAAAACCTCATTCACCTGCTCAGGGGTGAGCTTCCAAGGCTCCTGGTACACTGGCAACTCCTTGACCTCTGCCTTTGAAAGTCTTACCTGATGATGGATCGGCATGAAACTCGGGTCAGAGGCTATAACGTTGTCCCCCGCCTTAAGCAGAGCCCTGTTAAGGATGTATAAAGCCTCGATTCCTCCTGGAGTTATTAAGCAGCCGAATTCTTCCTGGCTCAGTCCTAAATCATCGAATATTGCCTCCTTCAGGCCGAAGATTCCAGAAGCGAGGGGATAAAGATTGTACTCACGGCTTTTAGCACTCTCGATAATTGCTTTCTCTATTTCAGAGAAGGTCGGGATAGTGTTGGCATTTTGGCTCATCCAGACGATCTCGTCCCTGTGTTTGTGCGCATACTCGAAATTGCTGGGCATGGGGTCACCAAAGAGGTATCTGAAATGGTGGTAAAAAGGGTTTTGGATTTTAGGGGGATATATACATTCACCTCCCTTCATCAGGTTTATATATTTTCGGTTCTGTATTTATTTTAATAAGACAATCCCTTCTTTATAAGCAGGCCTAGTTATTTAAGGCGGGGTAATATTGCTAATATAAGTTTATATAGACTAATATTATTACGTGACTTGCGAGGGAGCAGGTGAGCTGGTGGTTGCGTCATTGTAAAAGCCCAGCCAGAGAGCCAGCGCACCGAGCCATTTGCGAAGCAATGTCCCATTGACGAGAGCAAATCGTGGAAGCTCTGCGCCGAGGACGGCGGCGGGCCGCACGCAGGGGTTGTGACGAGAGTGGACATTAATATACTCAGTGAAGTATAATTATGGAGCCAGGAACAATCGGTACACTGACAGAGTGGCAAAACCTTTATCTCTGAAAGAGAATAATGGTTTTAGGGATGGGGCTTAAAGGCGAGGAGCGAATAATATTTAAGGCTGTGTGTCTATTCATAAGTGAAAATACGACCTTGCGGTGTTTTACTTATGTCAAATCAAAATCAACGTTTTCTAGCTATTTGTGGTATAATTGCACCTATCATTTTTACTATCATATTGATTATAGCAGGTTTGCTCAGATCTGACTATAGCCATTTAACTAATTATGTAAGTGAACTGGGTGGAGTGGGAGCCCCCAACGCCATTATACAAAGAGCAAACTTTGTTTTGATTGGTATCCTGATAATCGCGTTCGCTTATGGTCTTCATCGAGGAATCAATAACGGAAAGGGTTCAATCATCGGTCCTCTTTTGATCTCAATATTTGGGCTCAGTGCAGTGGTGTCAGGGATATTTTCAACGGATCCAATCCAACCGGGGTCATTTTCTGATGTAATGCACAGCATAGCCTCAGGAATCGGTTCATTAGCTGCGATTATTGCCTTTTTCGTCATTACAGAAAGATTAAAGAAAGACAACTTGTGGAAGCGTTATCAAACTTTCTCTAAAATGATAGCAATCACAGCTATATTGGTTTCAGTAATAGTGGTCGGAATTCTTGGTGCGGTTGGAACTCCAGGATTGGGGCAGAGACTCTTTTTGGCAGTATTGTTTCTGTGGATAGAAGTGATGGCGATCCGACTATTTCAGATTTCATTTATATCACTCAAAGAACAACTGAATGGAAATAGCATTCCGAGCAGGTAGGGGACGGCCATTCTCGGATTCCGAAGGAATTTGAGAATTAAGAGGGCGAACAAAGTGAGACCTAGAAAGCGCAGGAACGCAGGGTTAGGGGAGGAAGAAGGTAAGAAAGGGCACAACAGCCGAATTAAAGCTAGATGCTCCTCGCTCTCGATGCGAGAGCAACCTTAGAGCGACGCAAGCAACTGTGGAAGCTCTGCGCCGAGGACGGCGACGGGCCGCCCGCAGGGGTTGTGACGAGAGTTAGAGTTATATTTCCAGTAAAGTATATCGAGAATCAGGAGCAATCGGTACACTGACGGAGTGGCAAAACCTTTATCTCTGAAAGAGAATAATGGTTTTAGGGATGGGGCTTAAGGAGGCGGCGACCGAATGGAAGTATAGGAGGCGTTACATTGAGCTATTATTTCAATAAAATGTTAGATATGAGCTTTGAAGATGCTATTGAAAAAGTTACAGATGAACTCAAGAAGGAAGGATTTGGTGTCCTTACAGAAATCGATGTCAAAACTACCTTAAAAGAAAAATTGAATGTTGATTTTAGAAATTATAGAATTCTTGGTGCATGCAATCCGCTTTTTGCGCATAGAGCATTATTGAATGAAGACAAGATCGGTGTAATGCTGCCATGTAATGTGATAGTTCAAGAGATTTCTGAAGGTAAAATTGAAGTGGCAGCAATAGATCCAATCGCTTCTATGCAAGCTGTTGAAAATCCTTCTTTGAAAGAAGTAGCAGAAGAAGTCAAAAATAAACTTCAAAAAGTAATTGATAACTTATAAAAAAAATGAGGTCGCCGCCCCCCGCTCCGAGAAGGTAGGGGTGTACCGATAGCACAGGGTCCATTTTTGAATTCCGTAGGAATTATAAAATTAAAAGGATGAACGAAATGAGGCCTTGGCATTTTCGGATTTCGAACCCACTTCAAAGAAAATTCGTGCAAGAGGAGGAAACTTGTTTCCCTCCGAAGGACGAGCAAATGCGGAGCGAAGCGACGCATGTCGGCGAAAGGTTAGAGGGAGGGAACTGATGCCTCGCTCTCCGAAGAAAACGCAGTTTTCTGAGTGGGAAAGTGGAATCCTTGATTCCACGTCCCGTTAATTTAGATAACACCGCTCCGATACTTTTTTATTCCTCACCCGCTATCAACTGCCATGCGTCCATTGATAAGCGCCAGGGGGGTCTCCAAGGCATTCGGGAGCGTACAGGTCTTGAAGGATGCCACATTTGACATATTCGATCTGGACCGCATCGGCCTGATAGGGCCAAACGGCGCAGGTAAATCCACCTTGCTCAACCTGATCACCGGCGAGGAAAAACCAGACATGGGTGAACTCGAGGTCAAGCTGGGCCTCCGCATCGGTTCGCTTACCCAGTACCAGACGCAGGACAGCCACGAGACCGTGGCCGAAAACCTCCAGACATCGGACTACCTGACCGGCGTCAGGGCTGAACTCAAAGGGATAGAGATCAGGATGGCTGACCCGGATTTTTACAACTCAGAGAATTACGAAGAAACCATGAATATCTACAGCGAGCGCCAGGCCGAGCTGGCAAAGTTCGAGGGGGACAGGTTTGCAGATAAA
This sequence comes from Thermoplasmata archaeon, assembly GCA_036475875.1. Lineage (GTDB taxonomy): Archaea > Thermoplasmatota > Thermoplasmata. The sequence goes on along the minus strand of JAZGAR010000057.1, from coordinate 2,857 downwards.
GCTGTGGTTTTGCTCTCAGACCTGGGTTTCGAGCTTGATCTAAACCAGCCTATATTTACATTAAGCGGCGGCGAGCGCAGAAAGCTCGCGCTGGCGAAGCTCCTGGTGGCAACGCCTGACCTCGACATGCTGCTCCTGGATGAGCCTACCAACCATCTCGACATCGGAACAATAGAGTGGTTGGAGCAGTTCCTACTCGATTACGAAGGAAGCATAATTATAGTTTCACACGACCGCTACCTGCTGGACGATACGGTTGAGAGAATTTTCGAGATAGAGGTAAACCGCCTGGGGACATATACCGGCGACTACACCGATTACGTTGAACAAAAAGAAGCTGTTCTGGCCATGAACCAAAAAACCCACAAGAAGTACATGAATGAAATACAGAGAAACAGGGCGATAATCCAGAAGCTGAAAGGCAGGAATAAATACGATGCCCAGATTAAAAGCCGTCTCAAGCGAATGGCAAAAATCGCCAGGGTTGACGACCCGTTTATTCGGAAAAAGGTGGTCAAGTTCAAGTTCAAGGAGTCTGATTTTCATTCAAGGTTCGTGTTGGAGGTGAAGGAGCTGAAGATGATGTTCGGAGATAACGTACTCTTCAGCGGCGCAAATTTCGAGATAGAGAACGGTGACAAGATCGGCATAATTGGCCCGAACGGCTGCGGAAAGACCACACTGCTGAAGCTTTTTACGGGTGAGGTACAGCCCACTTCCGGCAGCCTGACCAAAAGCAAGGTGCTCAAGCCGGGTTACTTTGATCAGGGACATCTTTCCCTTAACCTGGATAACGATCCTATCTTGGAGCTGCAATCTATCGATAGTACAATGCATGAATTCGACGCAAAGGCGCTCCTTGGCAGGTTCCTGTTCAAGGGAGACATAGTGAACCAGAAGGTTTCGAAACTCTCTGGGGGTGAGAAGGCAAGGCTGTCGATACTAAAGCTTGTCCTCTCACCGTTAAGCCTCCTGCTTCTCGACGAACCGACAAACCATCTGGACATACCGGCGCAGAAAGTCGTTGCCGCAGCACTTAACAGTTACGAGGGTACCGCGGCCATCGTATCACACGACAGGTACTTCCTCGATTCGGTGGCCAACAAGATACTCAGCTTCAGGAATGCTAAACTGGAACTGTACAGCGGTAATTACACAAACTATCGCGCACTGCTTGCCAGCGGAAGATTGGATGAGAAGGATGATACGGAGGTTAAGTACGTTGTGGAAAAGAAGTTCACGGACTGGTCTAACGGGCGGCGGTACGTTCAGGGAGAAATCGTAACGATATCCGAGGATGAGTTTAACAATTTCCGATGGGCGTTGGAGACCGGCAGACTGGTCCCTTTAAACCAGAACGAAACATCCGAACAATACAAGAGCAGGAGGAGAGCGGGATGATTTCTTCAATTCTTACTGGTTCAAAATAACCCAGTGGGTGAAGGAGATTTCGGGTAACAACAGAACATATCCAGCCGACTAATTATAATGTGAAACTGCCCTGGTGAGATTTTATGTGCAATCTATTAATGTTCGTCCATATTCTCTCTCATACTCTCAAACTGCCGAAGTCAATTAAAAACGATATTAAGGCCAGAAGCTCCGGCCTGAGCGAACCGATTAAGAAACGGACTCTCGACTCACGACCTAAAATCAATGCCCCAGCAAATCGTAAGTTGCCGGAGCTTTGCTACGGCGGTACCGTTCCAACTAAATAAAGTATTGTTACAGTTAAAAAATAAAGTGACTCCCGACTCTTATTGGCGGAGTGGCAAAATCTTTAGGTGTAAATTCACGAATATTGGCTTAATTGAACACCGAGAATTTACATATGAGGATCATCGAAAATACACGAAAAGCCTGACCGATGAGCCTTTATATCCGCAGGACAATAATGGTTTTAGGGTTGGGGCTTAGAAATGGCATATCGGTGGTTTGATTGCGCCATTTCCAAGGCCTGTGTCCGTCTAAAAGTAAAAGAAGGGAATTGTTGTTTGTGTATGGTTAGGGATTGTATAAATCTTAATGCACATGTATATCAAATAAGGGGTTATAGCGTTGATAGTTCTTCCTAATTTGCCATTATCGGGATATTATGTAAAACCTTGATGAGGCATTGTTATAACGTGATAGAATAATCTTTATCTGATTGAAGTTGCATACCCATGCTCTACTTACACGATTTAAAATGCAGTTTAAAATCCTTGGAGACAACGTTGTATGAAAGTCGCCATCATTTATAATATGGACATGACCGGTATAATTAATCGTTTTGGATTGCAGAACAAAGAAATATACAATCCAAAGACCATCAAATTAGTGGCTGAGGCTCTTGAAACGGGTGGCCATAATGTTCATACTATTGATGGGAACATGCATGTTATTGAGAGTTTACAAGAATTTATGCCTAGGGTAATGGAAGGCGAACGACTGGGCCTGGTATTCAATATGGCATATGGTATACAAGGTGAAAGCCGATACACACACTTACCAGCTATGCTTGAAATGCTAGGCATACCGTATGTAGGTTCTGGTCCTGAAGGCCATGCACTGGCTCTTGATAAAGTCATTGCTAAGATCATAATGCAGCAAAAGGGTATACCGACGCCAAAATTTTGGGTATTTTCCGCCGGGAATGAGGATATGAGCTCTGTGGAATATCCTGTAATAGTAAAACCAAAAATGGAAGCTGTCTCATCAGGCTTGGAGATCGTTGATAACGAAGCAGAGTTACGCAAAGCCGTAAAATATACAATTAAAGAATTTCAGCAACAGGCATTGGTAGAGCAGTTCATTCGTGGTAGAGAATTCGCTGTTGGAATCCTTGGCAACGGCGACCCTGAGACTTTTCCTGTGT
>JAZGAR010000056.1:0-11025 GCA_036475875.1 Thermoplasmata archaeon | reverse complement strand
AACTGGAAACACCTCAATACCTGATGCCTCGTGGAGTGGATGGTCGTCATCATATACAGTGGCAGGGGGCTCAGATATAACCAGTCCAGAAGGAAGGCATATCCAGTATAGTGTCTTTTTCGACACTACAGACCCAGATTATACTCCCAGTGTCTCTGAAGTTACGCTCGTAAAATCTGAGTACAACCTTACGATGAACTATACAATTGATGCATTTGAAAATGTCATTTGGGCAAACATATTTTTAAGACTGAATGGGGAAATTATTTGGGAAAACGTTATAACAAGCGTGAGTCCCACTGCGACCGTGGCTTTTGATATTGGTAAGTATCTCTATGACTTAGGTGATAACCTGATCGAATTCGGCCTCACCGCCAGCGCAAATTCAACAGAAGATGTGAATATATCGATTTTTGTGGATAACTTTCAGGTAAAAGGGCTTAATGGTATGTATATCTCCAAAATATACGATGCAGGTTCTGAAGCATTTTGGGAAAATGTTACTTGGAACGCCGAGTTACCACCAAGTACGAATGTAACCCTTAGAACCCGCACCTCCATGGACAGCATCTTGTGGAGTAGTTATTCAGCCCCACTTGCCTATAATAAGGACAATATCACCAATCCTATCGGTAGGTACATTCAATATGAGGCTATTTTTAAAACACTAACTTTGGGTGTAACGCCAATATTAAAGGATATAAACATAACTTATACCAAATACTCCAATCAAGGCACCATCGCATTCAATAACGATCTCATTGCGCAAAATGTCACAAATTGGGGAATCTTATCTTCGAACGCCTCGCTAAAAGGGCAAAACATCAGATTTGAGTATTCGATTGATTCTGGAGCGAATTGGTATCAGGTGCCTGGCGACGGCAACCTTTCCTTTGTGATCACATCATTAAATAAAATCAGGTTCAAGGCGATTTTGGAGGCATTGAACACGTCTTTAACGCCAACTCTATACTCGATGAACCTTACCTATTCTGTTAACAGGCAACCAGTAATTATAGGCGTGGTGCCTAATCAAAGTCAGCCCGAAGATGGAGGACCCTGGACTTTAGATTTGACGCCCTACGAATCAGATTACGAGGACACTGGTGATAAGTTAAGATGGTTTATCACCGGAGAGAACAATTCATTGTACGCATTGAATGGCGAATACAGCGCAGACGATGTGTTCACTTTTACAACGATACCAGATGCCTATGGCAACAATCAGGTCACTTTATGGCTCGGGGATAATATGGGAGCAAGGGCATCGCAAACACTGTGGATAAACATCACACCCGTGAACGATGCACCTGAGATCCAGGGTGTTTTACCGTCGTTTGACAAGAACGAGAACGATCCAAATTGGCAGCTCGATCTCTCAGGATACAAGTACGACAAGGATAACTCCATGTCAGAGCTATCTTGGTCAGCCTTTGGCTGGGACACCTCGTTATTCGATTCTATAAGCATTGCCAGTGATATCATAACATTTGATCTGGCCACAGATGCCTACGGAAACGACGAGATCACGATAGTCCTCACAGATGCCATGAATGCGGATTCTCAGAACATCTGGGTGAACGTCACATTGGTGAACAAACCTCCTGTAATTAACGGTACCATCCCAAGCTTTAATGTAATGGAGGATGAGCCTGCATGGGTTTTGAATTTAACTTCTTACGAGAAAGACAGAGAGGATCCATATCCTTCTACAGACCTTGTATGGAGCATTCTGGGTGTGAACAACTCCTTGCTCTCGGTTTCGATATCAGACAATAACATAACCTTCAATCCTATTCCAAACGCATATGGCACAAACCAGATCACCATGGTGTTAACTGACAGCTATGGCGCAATAGATTATCAGGAAATTTGGGTGAATGTCACACCTGAAAATGATATGCCCCAAATAGTTGGCATAATTCCAAGTTTCGAGAAGAATGAGGACGCTACAAATTGGAGCCTCGACCTCTCGAGTTACAAGAACGATGTTGACAACCTCTCCTCAGAACTGTCTTGGCAGATATTGGGATGGGATGCCTCCTTATTCGATTCGGTTGTTGTGAACGGGGATGTCATTACATTCGATCTTGCCCCCGATGCCTATGGAAACAACCAAATAACCATCATACTCAGCGATGGTCTGCTGAATAATACTCAAAATATCTGGGTGAATGTGACCACAATGAATGACGCACCGAGTATTGTGGGCATTATTCCGGATTTCAATAAGAATGAAGACGACTTGCCATGGATCTTGAATTTGACATCCTACGAAAGGGACATTGAAGATGGATATCCTTCGCCAAGTTTAATATGGAGCGTGGTTGATTTCGATTCAAACCTGCTAACCGTATCAGTTTCAGACAACAATCTTACATTCACATTGAAGCCTGATGCATACGGTAATGATGAAATTAAGATCATATTGACGGATAGCAACGGTGCCACAGCTTCTTACAACATCTGGGTGAATGTCACGCCATTTAACGATGCCCCAATGATAGTGGGCATAATTCCGAGTTTCGAGAAAAATGAGGATGCCGTTAATTGGAATCTAGACCTTTTTACCTACAAATACGATGTTGATAACTCCTCCTCAGAACTGTCCTGGCAGATATCGGGATGGGATACATCCTTATTCGATTTGGTTAGTGTGAACCAGGATGTCATTACATTCGATCTGGCACCCGACGCCTACGGCACCAACCAAATAACCATCACACTCAGCGACGGTCTTCTAACCGATACTCAGGATATCTGGGTGAACGTCACATCCATAAACGACGCGCCCACTATCGCCGATATAATTCCAGATTTCTATAGGAACGAAGACGACACATCATGGACATTTAATCTTACCACATACGAATGGGATGTTGAAGATGTATATCCCTCATCTAGCTTAACATGGATGGTAGTTGATATCGATTCGTATCTACTTTCTGTATCCGTTTCAGACAACAACATTACATTCACATTGATGCCCGATGCATATGGCAACGATGAAATCACGATCATATTGACCGATAGCAACGGTGCAACAGATTCCCAAATAATCTGGGTGAATGTCACGGCCGATAACGACCAACCAAAGATACTTGGCGTAATACCAAGTTTCAATAAGGGAGAGGATGCAAGCAACTGGAATATCGATCTCTCACCATACAAGTTCGATGTGGATAATACACCCCTGGAACTATTGTGGAGCATATCAGGATGGGATCCCGCACTTTTCGATTCTGTAAGTTTGGTAGGGGATGTATTAACATTTGATCTGGCATCCAATGCCTATGGCAACAACGAGATCACCATAACCCTCACTGACGGTCTTCTTTACGCCACACAGAACATCTGGGTGAACGTCACGGCTGTGAACGACGATCCGGTTATAATTGGAACCATACCAAACATGCAAAAGCTCGAAGATGACCAAAGCTGGACCCTTGATCTTACAGCTTACGAAAGCGACGAGGAGGATGGCTCCCCATCAGCATCCTTAACGTGGAGCGTTTCTGGGGTGAACACCTCATTGATTTCCATAACAATCCTAGACAACGACCTCACCTTTACCCTCGTCCCGGATGCATACGGTAACAACTACATAACAATAATATTGACGGACAGCGGTGGCTTGACAGACTCCCAGGGTGTTTGGGTCGAGATAACTTCTGTGAACGATCCCCCAACGATACAATCCACCTTACCAAACATCATTTTGAATGAGGATACCTCCACTGTGATCAATTTATTTGGATACGGGAGCGACATTGAGGACTCCCCCGGCCAGTTGAGATGGTCCCTCACAGGTACCAATGGATCCTTGTATTCGTGGCAAATAGACCCTGCAACGAACATGCTTTATATCAATCCCCTGCCGGATGCCTTCGGCAGTGATGATACCATCTTGACTTTATTGGATAGCGGCGGGGCTACGGACAGTAAAACGTTGCAGGTTTTGATAATACCTGTAAATGATGCCCCTTATATCTATCCGCAGGTACCAGAATCCTATTTCGGGATCCTGGAAGATCAGCCAATATCCATCATCCTAACAGGCTTTGAAAATGATGTCGAGGATACAAACGATCAACTCGAATGGGAAGTAAGGGGTGTTGACAGCTCGATTATAAAAGTTTCCGTAGATTTGGAAAAAGACGAACTCGTCATCGTGCCAGTGGTAGCGTTTTCGCCAGATGATTCAGAGAGCGTTGAGACCGAAATAACGCTTGTGCTTGTGGATTCTGGTGGGCTGAGCACACAGCAGAACATCACGGTTACGATAATCCCTGTGAACAACGCCCCTGTGATCAGTGAACTGCCTAATCTGGTAATCAAATACAATAAACCCTTTATATTCGATCTCGCGCCCTACTTGTTCGATGAGGACACACGGTTGGATCAATTGGTAGTCACAACTTCCGAACCTTCAACAGACACAGGAAACGGGTATATAGTGGTGAACGGTTTAAATTTAACCTTCAATTATCCAGTGTCTAGTTTGTATGATACCTTCAGTGTCCTGGTAACTCTTTCAGACGGTCAGCTTACCACTTATGCCATCATGCAGGTTACCGTTTCTGATCATACCCCTCCGGAATTGCAGAGCCCGATACCAGATGTTTCTTTTGATGAGGATTCGGGAAAAGATACGGCATTCGATTTGGATGATCACTTTATAGGTTATGAAGATGGTCCTCTCAATTATACCTTCTATATGGGCTACACCCATCATGGCAATGAATATGTGTTCGTTATCATCAACAGCGATAATACTGTGGACTTTTCAGCAGCTCAGGATTGGTACGGTGTAGAACAGATAACTTTCAGAGCTGAGGATAACTATGGCGCGAAAGCCGAGTACACCATAACAGTCACCGTGAATCCAGTTGACGATCCGCCTGTTATCTTAGACATACCGGATCAGGAGTGCAAGGTCAATGAATCAAAGATATTAGATCTAGAGCCATTCATAAGCGATGTTGACACGCCAAAAGAGGATCTGATGATCGCAACGGACAGCCCGTATATCACTATCCAGAGTCATAACCTGATCTTTTACTATAATAATATAACCAAGGAAAACGTCAATATACTCGTGATGGATGGCACCTCTCAGGATGGCATCACGATACAGGTAACAGCCTTACCCAATAGTCCCCCATCGATTTCCTCGGTGCCTGAGCTTATAGTACGGGGTGGGGAGGTATATCTGTTTTCTCTTCTCCCTTATGTCAGTGATAGGGATAATGAGATAGAAGATTTGCAAATTTGGACGGATTCAAATTACATCGATGTGAATCCGTATGACAATATGCTCCTCCAAATCGACTTCCCTGCGGATATGGTGGGCGATGATGTCCTAGTAACAGTTTATATATCAGATGGCTTGGATTCAAACTCTACCGAGATGCTCATCCATATAACAAATGAATTGATACCCAAGTTGGTCAACGGTCTACCCAATTTGTTTTTCGCAGAGGATACCCTATTCATCGATGCTTTAGATTTAAACGATTACTTCGAGAACATAATCGATTATCAATACTTCGGAAACGAGAACGTGAACATTACGATCGTAGATGGTCTGGTGAGCTTATCCGCCCCTGAGAACTGGAGTGGAAGCGAGATAATCACATTCAGAGGCATTCTGGGCGATGCTTTTGTGGAGGACACCATAGACGTGGTTGTGAAACCTGTTAATGATCCGCCTGTTCTATCGCAACTGCCTTCCTACGATAAGAAGGTGAACGAGATATGGGCTTTGAACCTTTATGACTACATCCAAGATATTGACACCCCTGTTGCGGACCTGGTTATAAACGTTGATAGCCCGTATGTGATCTTCTACGCGCTGAACATCTATTTCCAATACCCCTTCCAAATTTACGACCAGATCACGGTAACCGTGAGCGACGGTGAGAACTCTGTTTCTAACGTTATTCATGTGAACGTTACAGCCGATAACAATCCTCCTATGTACAGGGGATTGGAACCTACCTACCATTTCAAACCAGGAGAAATCTGGTCTATAGACTTGGATAACTACTTCTATGATATAGATGGAGATGGGCTTATCTTCTCCTGCAACAAGGAGGAGATAATCATCGATCCGATAACACATACGGCAACCTGGACTCCGGGAAAGGGGGAATACACCCTTGATGATGTGGTTTTCTCTGCCGATGATGGTTCTGAGACCATCGATTCCTCACCCATTGACTTGGTTTTAGATGTCGAGAAATCTACACCATCATTCTTTGAGCAGTACTGGTGGCTTTTCCTGTTGATAGCACTGCTAACCTCGGCCCTAATCGCCCTTGCATTGATGAAAAGAAGGGAGGAAGTAGAGGAAATCGAATATGCTATTCCTGTTGATAAAGCTGTTGAGTATCTAGTTACAGAAGGTCGGGGTAACTATCTTATTAAATCACAGACCTCTGATAGTGCTTACAAGATATTCTCTGGGCTCATTCAATCCGGGTTCGAAGGTCTATGCATAACCACAAAACGCCCCAAGGATTTGACGAACCAATACGAGCTTGGCAAGGCCTGGATAATTAAACTGGCCTTGAGAGGAGAGAAAACATTAGATGGCGATGGGGAAGAAACAAAAATGGTGGGGCTGCTGGCATTGGGCGATGAAGAAAGAGACGAGGATAAATACATATTCTCCTCCAATTTCAAATGTATTGTCGAAACCATCGAGGAGTTCATAATAGGTGGGGATCACAAGGTTGTTCTGTTGGATGGACTCGAATATATTCTCGGAGGGGAAGAACTGATCATGTACATGGGCTTCATAGCTTCGCTGAAAGAGAGATTGAAGGATAAAAATTCATGTCTTCTCATCCCGATAGATCCAAAGACCTTATCCGAGAAGGAATTGGGACTTCTAGAAAGAGAGACCATACATTTAGGCAAGGCATTACAAGAATCGGCAAAAAGAAAGCCTGATGCCCTTGGGATTGATACGCCTAAGAAGACAGAAGTTGTAGCTGCTTCCACAGAAACCGAAGATATCCCTCCCCCCCCGATATGATCGAGGATTAGAGGGATTCGCTTTAGAATCGATCTATTATTATCGAGAATAATTATCGAGAATAATATCTGTTGATGTAGATGTTTTTATCCCTGTGAAACTCCACCATTACCTTCTCTTTCCCTTTTTCGATATCGAAAGCTGTTACCTTTATCGCACCACCCTGAATATCGATGATATTGAAGCTGTTGCCCATATGCGCTCTAGTCCGTGAGGATGAAAAAGTTCCTGCGTTGACCATTAGCGTGTTGTGCACCCTAACCGCGTATGGGACATGCCTGTGTCCCATCAATATCAAGGCTACATCGTTTCTTAGCACGAGATCAAGCACTCCTCCCGCGTCATTAATAATATTTTGTTCCCTGCCGGAATTCGGTATTGGAACGAGATGATGGTGAAGGCCTATTATCTTCAATTCCTTCGAGTTCTTAAGGCTCTTTTCTATCCATTGGTACTTGTCTCTGCCAATGTGACCCTCATCTTTATCGGGTTCACTGGAATCCAAACCCACTATCCCCAAATCTCCCACTTCTTTGTAGAACTCCAGTCTGCCGAAAGACTCTTCGAATAGCTGATAACCAAGATGCCTTGCGTCATGATTGCCAGGAACGAGGATGGGAAAGCCATCGAATCCCTCGATTCTCTCCTTTGCCAGCTCATATTCAGATAGGATTCCTTCCCACGTTAAATCCCCGGTGACGAACAGAACCTCAGCCTTGGGATCTAGGGAATTCACCGCCTTTTTCCCATTCTCGAATGATTTCTCTTTAAACTCGTTCGTATGGGTGATGTGCAGATCAGAGATATGCGCTATCCTAATGTTATCACCTCAGAGAGAATACGTAATTTATGGCGATTTCAGATATATCTGTGGCATAAAGTCCGGTTCTTCGCACGCTTTCTATGATCGATGCTAATGAGACCACAACATCACTTTCCTGCTCCCTGATTTTTTTCATAAGAACATCGCTCACCTTGCTCAGTCTGTCACTCAAATCTATGGCCTCATTCGCCTCATTTAGGTTCTCTGAAAAGAAGGCGTTCATAGATTTATCAAGAATTTCCACAGAGATATCGCTTGCGTTTGCTATCTCTCTCAATATCTTATCATCTATGTTCATACCCTCCAAGAGTAAAATACTTTCGGCTATTTTTGCGGCATGATCGCCTATCCTCTCCACTATTCTGGAGATCAACATGAGGTTAAGACTCTTTTCGCTGCTCACGCCTATGCCCTTCGCAATCTCAGCATCGTTTAGAATCAGGTTGTACTGCTTCGCTATCATCCAGTGGAGACGATTCACTTCTCCATCGCGAAGCATCACATCTTTTGCAAGGTTTTTTTCCCTCTTCTTCAGTGCTGTTATAGCATCCTTATGCATGGATTTTACCAGCATATACATCCTTCTAAGCCCTTTTTTCTGGGAAAATTCTGCGGGATTGATGAGGTCTTGTAACACAACACATTTGCTGTCCTCCTCTATGATTTCCGGGCCTACAACCATCTTCGTGAAATCTCTTATGGCGCGTCTCATTTTTGGATCGATCTTACTGGACTTGATCTCTATCGTGTTGTAGCCTGCTAGGTACATCCCAATCAGCTTTCTGATTAGATGTTCTTCGCTTTCATCCTCGATCTCCAAAAGCTTCTTCTTGTTCACCTTCTTTCCTTTTAACTCCTGGCTCAGGAGAAGATCGCCATCCTGCAGGTTGGTTATCCATAATGGATCGCCAGCTTTGATACCCTTTTCTTTGATCCATGTTTTCGGAAGGGAAACTATGTATGTTGAGCCACCAGTTATTTGAACTTTCCTTGATTCCAATGCTCACACCCCAAGTGGTATCTGTGGTGGTTTATATATACTTTTTTATTCGTTTATTTAGATTTTTGAAAATATATATAGACGGGTTATTCTGATCAAGTTAGCTAAAACAGAGCCATGATACAAAAATGATAATAACCGGGTAACGGAGTTTGAAAGTCTCATAGGATGTGGATCAGAAAGGGGCCTATTCACCTAAGATCAACCTTAAACAATTAAATACTATCAAACCAATGTAGTTATGCTAAAAAGACCTAAGACTGAGGATGATAACTTGCCAATAAAAAGATTCGAGTTAACTTCTATAGATGCGAGAAGGTTCACTAAACATGGAGAAAAACATAAAAATATTCGCATCGACCATAACAGCAGCGTAACCCTGGTCACTGAAATCAACGATAAGGAAGCCAATGTGGACTTCAGGTTCACTGCAAATTATTCTGGCTTGGGAATAATCAAAATCGAAGGTAATCTAATTTACGAGGGCGACGCCTCAGCCTTGGTAAGACAATGGAGTACACAGAACAACATGCCGAATGAGGTGGCGAACGAGATTCACACTACGATCATGAACAACTGCATTCCTGAGGCGATGTTACTTGCGAGAGACATCAGGTTACCGCCTCCTATCCCGATGCCCAAGGTCAATATTCAAGCACAAAAGAAAGGCGGGGATCCGAAAGGTTACGCTTGATCTTCATTTTTAGACCGCTGTTTTTGGGAAGCATCGGTATGTGGAATGCGAAATAGGCGCTTTTAACCCTTATCTTTCTGAAAAGTAAATATTTTAAAAACTAAGATAGTTCATCCTTATCTGATATGACCCAATGCAAATGAACCGATATTGACGCCTTTCTTGCTATGCGTGTATCTTATCCAAGCCCTTGACTGCACATCCCCGATACCTTTCACGCAAAGGAAGGTCTGCAACTGCTCTAATTTGAATTCCACTGCGCCGTCCATAATCGAACCCAACATCTGAATATCCGTTTCAGAATGCATTCCCTTCTCTATGAGGAACATGGAGACAGCCTTGTCCCTCTTTCTTCTGCCTGCAAAAGGCTGCAAAAATCTATACGCGATGTTCGAGTCCAGATAGGCTATCAATGTGGATATCGATCTGAAGGCCAACCTGTAATATTTATGCTTCTTCCTCAGCTCTTTGGCAATTGAATCCACGGCCTTAAGGATACCCTCATGATCTGTGGGTTGGTCGATATAAGTGGTATAGGCATCCTCTGCTCCCTCGCCCATGCTCTTTGAGTAGGCATCCACATACCTCACAAGCTCCAGTTTTTCGTATTCCTGATACCCGGATACACAGAACTCCAGCTCCTCCCTGATGTCTGCAGGTGTCTTATCAGTGATCACCCAGATCGCAGGTATACCCTTTTTCAATCCCTCGGCAATGAACTGGTTTACCACAATTTCCTTTCCTATGAACGCCTGGCCGTAAACAAGGACATTGGAGCCAAACGGTATCCCACCGAAGAGCAGGTCATCCAGCCTTGGATTGCCGGTCTTGATCTTCTCTACCTGGATTTCTAAGGCCCTCTCCTCCTCCCTGGCATCTATCTCTTCCTCTATGAGGCCCTGCTCCCTGACCCTGAGCTCCTCAGCCTTCGCGTGGAGGTACTTCTCCTTCTTTATGATTTCCTCCTCCTTTTCGTTGACCTTCTGTTGCAATTCCTCAAGCCGCTTCTTCAGTTCACCTTCCTTGAGGCTGCCACCCTCCTTCTTAGCTGCTTCTAATTTCTTACGCTCAGCCGCCAATAGCTTCTCCCTGTACAACATATCTTCCTCGCGCCTCAGCAATTCGTCTTCTTTGTACGCCAGAGGCTCCTTCAATTTCACCAGCTCGTCCTCTTTGAACTTCACCTCTTCTCTCAATCTTTCTATCTCATTTTCCCTCAACAGAATGGATTTTTCCTTTGTAGCGAGCAAACTCTCCTTCTCAGCCAACTCAGCTGAAATTTCAGTTTTACCCTTCGATCGCCGTACCAAGGCTTCCTTCTCCAACTTCTCGTCGATTTTTACCTTCTGAACCTCTTCTTCAAGGGATATGATCCTTTTCTTCAAATCGTTTTCTCTCTTCAGATACTCCGCTCCCTTATCCCGAAGTTCTGCCTCGAATCTGTTTCTCAGTTCAGCATCAGGTAC
>JAZGAR010000055.1:0-7997 GCA_036475875.1 Thermoplasmata archaeon | reverse complement strand
ATGACCTGCCAGAAAACAAAATCGACGATTTCTCCATGCATCAGATGCCCACCTCCAATCTCTTGAGGGAGTTAAGGGATCTTTGTCATGTTGAGGTTAGGATTCTCTCATGCCAGGTAAAGAACATTCCAGAAGAGGTGGAGCCAGGGCTGTCCGATACCTTAAAGAAAAAGGTCCCCGAGATATGTGAGCTTATCGAAAATAGATACTTTTTATCTTGAAGGTTTAAACGATTCAGTTAACATGATATATGATGAAGATAATACCAATCCGAATAAAAAACCAGGGGATGTTACACTGCCGGAAAGTGTTCAAATCATAGATACCAAGAAATTCATGTGGGACGGAGAAACCTACGAGGGGGTGGAGCAGGCCAAGGCGGCCGAGGAGTCCTACAAGAAAGAAGGATTCGAGACGAGGATCATCGAAGAAGAGGGAAAGCCATTGGTCTACACCAGAAGAGAGGTTACCGAGGTGGTTGTGGAAGGCGAACCCTCTGCATAATCACGCCTTCTCTCACTTTTTGTTTGATAGGTGTTATTTCGGGGAGGGCAATTGAAATTTGAGGGGGGATCAGATGGACCAGGAGCGCATAACGCTTTCCCATGGTGCAGGCGGCGCGGTGATGCAGAAGTTGATCCAGAAGAACATTTTAAAGCGCATCGCAGGGTTCGAATCAGTAAGAGGAATAGAGATTCCACTCCAAGATTTGGACGATGCAGGTGTTGTGGAGGGCATCATCTTCACCACCGATTCGTATGTCGTAAAACCCATATTTTTTCCTGGGGGAGATATTGGAAGTTTGGCTGTTTCTGGTACGATCAACGACCTCTCTGTAATGGGTGCCCAGCCCTTGGCTCTTTCTCTGGGCCTCATAATTGAAGAGGGTTTTTTAATATCTGAGCTTGATAAGATATTGGACAGTGTGGGGAAGATCTCCAAGGAGACAGAGATTCCGATTATCACAGGTGACACGAAGGTCATGGAGAAGGGTGCTCTCGACAAGATCACCATAAACACTTCGGGAATCGGGAGAAGATCAAAATTTTTGGACAACAATATCGGGGAAGTAAGGAAATACCGGGATTTCGAGGGAGACTGGCTTAGGGATTCGAATCTCAAGGAAGGAGACAAAATAATCCTCTCGGGGAGCATAGGCGATCACGGAATAACCATCCTCTCCACAAGAGAAGGTTACGGCTACGAGACCAAATTGAAGAGCGACGTCTGTCCTCTTTATTCGATGATCTCAAAGGCCCTTGAGGTGGGAGGAATCGTGGCCATGAAGGATCCGACCCGTGGGGGTCTTGCGAACACACTCAACGAATGGAGCCAGAAGTCCGAGGTGAACATAGAAATCAACGAGGATATCATACCGATAAAGGAGCCTGTCACAGCGGCCTGCGAGATGCTTGGAATCGAACCCTTGAACATTGCCAATGAAGGGAAGGTTGTAATAGGTGTGGTGAAGGAGAAGGTGGAAGAGGTTTTCGAGGTTTTGAGAAAGACCGAAGAAGGGAAAGACGCAGCGGTGATCGGGGAGGTTAAAAATGGAGATGGCATTGTGATCTTGAACACAAGTGTTGGTGGGAAGAGGATTGTTGATATGCCTATCGGGGATCCTGTACCGAGGATATGCTGATTTTCGATATTTATTCGAGTACCGTCTCAAACTTTCTTTTTGCCATATTTCAAAAGTATATTACAGCTCCCCTCAGCACTCACCATACAGGGCCCAACAGGATGCTCTGGAATACACGCTTTGCCAAACAACGGGCATTCATCCGAAGAAATCACACCCCTTAATACATCTCCACATTTGCAGCCTTTGGGTTCCGAAAACTCCATATCCTGGATTTCTTTTAGCTCGTCAGTAAAGAGTTTTCTGGCATCGTAATTCTCGAACTTCTTTCTCAATACTAAACCGCTTTCTGGGATTACTGGGAAGCCTCGCCATTTAATATCGATAGGCTCGAAAACCTCCTTTATCACGTTCATGGCCTTCGGGTTCCCTTCGTATTTTACGCTGCGGCTGTACTCTATCTCTACCTTTGCCTCCCCTTGTTTGATTTGCCTCGCAAGCATGTAGATTCCCATGAGGAGATCCAAGGGTTCGAAGCCTGTAATTACCTGTGGTACGTGATATTTCTCAGATATGAATTCATATGGCTTTGCGCCTATAATCGTACTCACATGTCCAGGCTCGATTAAGCCATGGAGCTTCACTTCTCCAAGCTCGATTAAGGCTTTTAAGGCCGGAGGAACTATTCTGTGGCAACTTAAAATAGAGAAATTGTTGGCTTTGCTTCCATTTTCATCATGTAGCGTTTTAATGGCCATAGCGATGCTCGGTATCGTGGTTTCAAAACCCACAGCCATGAAAACCATGTCTTTGGTTGTGTTGGAGGCGATCTTAAGGGCATCATCCACACTATAAACGATTTGAACATCGCCCCCTCTTGCTCTAGCATCAGCCAATGAACCGTTTGCTCCGGGTACTTTTACCATGTCTCCGAAAACGACCAATTTCTTACCCTTCTGCGAAAGCAGTATTGCCTCCTCGATCTCCTTTGGTGTTGTAACACAGACAGGACAGCCAGGCCCTTGTCTGATCTCTACACCCGACTTTAATAGGTTCTCCTCCAATCCAAATCTAACGAGCGTGTCCTGATGCGTGCCGCAAACATGCATTAAGCGGATGTTTAAACGCATATCCTCCAGTTTCTTTAGAATCTTATCTGCAAGTTCTTTATCCCTGAGTTGGAACTTTTCCATCATAATTTGTGCTCCTTTACAGGCATATTACCCTATTCGTCCTATTCTCCGTTATTCTCCTTTAGATTCATCTGTATTCTCCGTAATATGCATTCCTTTCCACTCAACACGCTCACCTCACCCTTGCATTTCGGACAAAAGAGCAGGGGAATACGGAAGTGATTCTCTTCAGGTTTGTTCTCGAGGCTCCCCTTGTAACCACATGAGGTGCATTCTATCTCAACTTTCCTTTGTTCGATCGCCAGATCCGCACCCCTCAGGGCGTTATCCTTGGTTAATACTTCAAAAGAAAATTGTAACTGCTCAGGGTTTAAGAACGTCAATTCACCTACATCGAGAAAAACCTTCTCAACATTCTCAACTTCATAATTCTCCATTGATTTTAAGGCTGCCTGGACAATGTCAACCATTATCGAGAATTCATGCATTTTGCTCCTCCAACATCTGCCGAAAAATATCCAAAGTCTGGAGTGCGTCCTCCTCCCTGAGCACCTGAATCGCATAGCCTGCATGAACGATGACAAAGTCCCCTATGGATACCTCTACCAACGAAACATTGACAGGTCTTTCCACACCCCCAAAATCCACATTTGCGATGTTGTTTTCGTCTATACGAATGATCTTCCCAGGAACTGCAAGGCACATTTTGGATGAATTGGTCTTGGGGGATATAAAAGTATTTGTTTCTCTAATCAGCTCTCCAACAAATTCCCTGCTATCGCATTCTGCCCCACAGATATCCCCCCGTCGCCATTTGGCACTTTGTTGTGGGTAATGAATGTCAGCCCTCTTTTCTTTACAGCCTCCCTTACCATCCGCACGATCGGTAAGTTATAGGATACCCCACCAGTTATGCCAAGGTAAGGTATTCCCTTTTCAATAGCCTTCTCCACAGCAATCTCAACCATTGCCTCAAGAACCTCTGATACCATGGAATATGCCAGATCGGATTTTACCTGCTCAGTGAGTGTTTTGTCTGCAGAGTATTCGAACAACCGTTCAAACAAGGGAAGGGTTTTGATAATTTTAACACCTGCCTCATCTCTTTCGGTTTGGAAATCATATCTTTTCTCACCCCCATCCAAGTATCTTTCCAGTTTTATTGCAGGCTCACCGTCATAGGTCTTTTTGCAGCACACTCCCAAGTAACAGGATATTGCATCCAGAAAGCGGCCAAAACTGCAGCTCATTGGGCTGTTTTTCACGGCTTTTCTGAGGACAAAGCCTACATCATCGTCAAAATAGTGCGATTCAATACCAAGTAACTCAGAAATCCCAAACACTATCCTTCTTGGGTCTTCAACAGCTTTATCCCCTCCAATCAAGGGGATGTATTCTAACCTCGCTATTCTCTCGAATTCTTGGTAAGAGGCAAGTAAAACCTCTCCGCCCCAGATATTGCCATCGCTCCCGTATCCTGCACCATCTAGGGTCAAGCAAACTATTTGCTCTGAAAGACCATTATCCACCATCAACGAGGCGGCATGAGCCCAATGGTGTTGTATCTCGAATACTTCAGCCTGAAACTTCTCATTCAGCTCGGCGGCAAAGCGTTTGGATGTGTAAAGAGGATGTAAATCCGCACCAATAGCATCGACCTCGTTGATACCAAAGAGATTCAAAAGATGGAATGTGGCCTTTCTAAGGAATTCATAGACATTGTAATGTCTCACGTCGCCGATGTACTGCGTCGCGTACACATTGCCATTTTTTGACACACTCGCACTCACATTTTCTTCTGAACCCACGCTGGCAACCTGGCTGTTGTGGTGCGCATCCAGAGCAGTCGGAACAAAGCCTCTCGATTTTCTAATGAAGAATGTTTTATCCTCGTAAGGAACGATCACGGAGTCATCTATCCTATTGATGATCTCCCTGTTGTGAAGGAGGTATATATCTGCACCCAATTTGAAAACCTCGTCATTGGATATAATTATCGGTTCACCTGGAGGATTTGCCGAGGTCATGATGATCGCATCCTTACTCAGGTAATGGAACAATAGATGCTGTATCGCAGAGTATGGTAAATACAGCCCGATATTATCCAACCCTGGAGAGACGAGTTCCAGTAAGCGATCCTTTTGGCGATCTGGCCGTTTCATTACGATCACAATGGGTCTTTGTTGCGAGGTGAGCAGTTTCTCATGGGAAGGCGTGATTTGGGCAATTTCTTTTGCGGCTTCTAAATTCCTGGCCATAACAGCAAAAGGTTTTTCAGGCCTGGAATACCAATCCCTGAATCTTTCCAAGGTTTCGAGATTACAGATTAGGTGCATTCCACCCCAGCTCTTTAAAACCCCTATGGAACCGTTGTCGATGCAATTTGCAAAGTGCTTTATTTCGTGGTCAGAATTGTACTTTTTCCCATCCTTTCCGAACAGCGTGAAATGTGGTCCATCATCCTTGCATGAAATGGTCTGGGCAAAAAATCGTCTGTCCAAAGGCAAGTCATATTCTGCTCGACATTTCTCACACAGCTCAAATGATTTCATCGAGGTATTTTCTCTATCGTAAGGCACGGATGCTATTGCAGAGAAACGCGCCCCGCAATCGGTGCAGTTTATGAAAGGGAAATGATATCTTCTATCGGTCTCATCGAACAACTCCCTCAGGCAATCCTCGCAGATCGCCGTATCGGCTGGAATAATGGAGCTTTTTTCCCCATCCTCGCTGATTATGATGCTGAAGTCCGTATATTCCCTATCAAGCGGCCCCTCATCAAATTCGATGTTGGTAATTTTAGCCAAAGGCGGCAGCTCGGACCTCAAGCTGTCTAAAAACTTCCCATAATCGCCATCGATCACAACCTCGACATTTGAGCCGTTGTTTCTTATAAAACCCTTCAATCCCAACGATTTCGCCACCCTGTAAACCGCAGGTCGAAATCCCACGCCCTGAACCAAGCCGTAAAAAACGAGTCTCATGGCCTCAAACCTGAAATATCTAATTCTGAAATCAAATCTTCGATGCCCACTCCATGCCTTGCATCAGCCAAACATATTTTTGTATGTGGATTAATTTCCATCGCATCGCTTATAATTCTTTTGGTATCTACCTCCATGATATCCGCTAAATCAATCTTGTTGATGACGATCACATCCACCAGACCGAAAATCATAGGGTGCTTTCTTACCATGTCATCCCCCTCAGTAACAGAGATAACCACCACCCTCTTGTCTGTACCGAGGGGAAAGTCCATTGGGCACACCAGGTTGCCTATGTTCTCGATAAAGAGCACGTCTATCCCATCTAAACTCAAATCTTCTAAAGCATGGGATACCAAATGGGCGTCTAGATGGCATTCCTTGCCGGTGTTTAAACTCACAGCTTGAACATTGTGCCTCCTAAAGCGTTTATAATCGTCATTCCCAGCTACATCGCCTGCTATTGCAGCCCCTCTTTTTCCTTGCTCTTTCAATTTATCCAGGATATTTTCGATAAGCAGTGTTTTTCCTGAGCCGATGGATCCAAGGAAATCTATGGCATAAATACCGTTTTCTCTCAATAATTCCGCGTTTTTTGCGGCGATTTTTCTATTTGCCTCAAATAAATCCTCCTCTACCTGGATATCAATAGATTTATGCATATCATCATTCCCTAGACCTTAATATCGTCAGGGTATAAGTATCTTATTAGGCTGATTGAGTCCAAAATACCTTATCTAGATGCTAAAAAAAAAACACCTTGATATAAGATTTCTAACCGAAACTAATATTCATATCCTCATAATCCTGACCAAGGGCACGCCTTAAACGATTTGGTAACGATATAGTACTCCATATGCTCAACAGGTTCTAGGTGGGCCAGTTTATCCGTAAATTCCTGCAGTTCCAGTATGTTATTAAAAATCAACTCGCAAAAAAGATTGTAATCTCCGATAACCTGACAGATCATATGGACATTTTTAGATTTCTTGAGGGAATTTGCAACATCTTCCAGACTGTCCTTTTCTACCCTAGCAAGCACGTTTACTTTCACGGCATTCCCCATCTTTTTATAATCTAGAAGAGCTGAAAAAGCCCTGATATATCCTCTGTCCACCAAATTGTTGATTCTCCTTCTAACAGTTGCCTCACTTGTATTCAGCTTCTCGCCGATGTCAATATTGGTCATTCTCGCATTTTTTTGAAGTATCTGCAACAATCTCATATCAGTCTTATCAATGGGAGGTTGATCTAACAATTCCGAGAATAATGGCGGTACATTTTTTTCTGCCTTCGTTTTTTCTTTAGATTTCTTGGATGATTTCATTTTCTTTTCCTTATTTTTCTCCTTTTTCATTTAATCTACCCCTTACAATGGAAATCAAACTATTTTCAGAACTGTCTTCGATCCTTTCTCCGTATATTCAGAATCTGCCAAATCCATGTACCGCCCCTCCTTCATAACGCTTGACAAAAGAGCAGCCACGGCCAAAGCAAAAGGGCAAATACCTCCATGCATTTTGAGTATATCATGCACCCCTGCCACCGCAAATGAGCATTCTTCTATCTCGAACACATAGGTTTTCTCGTCCAATTTCTTGAAGGATATACCTTTTAGAAGCTCATCATTTGATAGGTATGCCTTCAATCCTTCCATATTCTTCTCCAGATTGAATTTAGAATCCACCACCGCCAAATCCTGACTGCTTAACACCTTCGTCATATCTTCAATGATATAAGGGAAGAGGATCCTGTGTTTGCCCTTGTAAAGCTCAGCAACAACCTTTTCATACGCAAAAAGTATACCATGCAACAAAGCCGCAGTCTCTGGAAAGGTTATTGGCCTTGGTTCTTTACTTTTTGTCACGACAATTCCCCCATTTTATCGATTTTAACATTTATTAGGTATGTAAATCGTCGAATTTATAGTTTTCTAATCCGGAATCAATCGTTCAAACGACGAAATAATTATATAAAGACAGAGTAAGCTCAAAACCAATTTATACACAAATCGATAAATCACCTTGATTATTTTGCGAATATCGTCATATAATATAGATAAAAAGCCATAATTTTTGTGAAAACTTTTATATATCGTTATTTCTGTACCCATATTTGACATTTGGGTATTAATGGGGAATAGCTATGAATCGAAGGAGCTCGCT
Source organism: Thermoplasmata archaeon (assembly GCA_036475875.1). Classification (GTDB taxonomy): domain Archaea; phylum Thermoplasmatota; class Thermoplasmata. The sequence goes on along the minus strand of JAZGAR010000055.1, from coordinate 133 downwards.
ACTGTTATTCGGAATTTTGGCATTGGTTGTGTTGATTGCACTAGTTGCAGCAGCAGATACGGAAGGAGAAAGAGGCACCAGAGCCGGAGAAACATATGTTGGAATTGAGGATGGTAATTGCGATATGTGCCAC
>JAZGAR010000054.1:0-2924 GCA_036475875.1 Thermoplasmata archaeon | reverse complement strand
TACCATGGCCTTTGAGAACTCCCAGAAGAGGCGAAATTTCTCCCTCAGTCCCATGGTTCGCCACGCCTTTTTCATGGTGATAGTGATGTCCCTATCCACGAGCTCCACTCTTATCGCGTTTTGCTCGGCCGTTCTTATCGCGGCCAACATCTCGGAGCCAGGCTCTGCACCGAACTCCTTGCCCAATCTTCTTTGGATCGAAGCTAAAAACACCTGAGCCAGGAAGAAGAACGCCTTTCCGCCGCGTATCATATCTGTGACGGGCGTCTCCTCCCACTTTTTCTTATTCATCAAAACCTCATACCTTTTATCATCCAGCTCCACAGCCACTATATCTGGTTTGTGCTCCGAAATCGCCTCCTCCACCTCCTTTACACTGGCCTTTAAAACGTGTGCCGTGCCCACCAGCACGAGCCTATCGTTAACCACTACCTTCACAGCCTATCACTGCTCCTTTTTTCTCAAACGGAAATTCCCAAATGTCTTAATTTGATTTAAAAGTTGGGGGTTTTGTCAAAAAATGATTTTCTTTGTCTTTTTACGTTTGTTTACCGTCACCCTTAAGATAAACAAAGTCTTTTATATCTGACAAATCATTTACTAAAAGTTCATAAAGGATTCTATTTTACGAGATAGGTTGGAGAATATGAAGTTCAAATGGATATTATATTGGAGGGGATATGAAATTCCCACAATCAGTGTAATCATATTCCTCATAGTCCTAATATGGAGCTTGGGTATGATCTTAGCACCGCTGACCTTACCTTCTAACAGCGTGAAGGATTTGACAGGCACCGTGGGACCTGTCGACAACGCTGACATCATCCAAGATATGAACCCATACGCGAAATTCTATTACGGGGCAGGAGATGTCAACTGTCATACCATCAAGGAGAGGAGTTTCTTCATCAACGGAAATCAGATGCCCTTCTGCGTGAGGGATGTGGCAATATTTTTCGGCATGACCCTTGGTTTAGGCATAGTTCTCTTTATAAGGTTTCCATTGAAGTGGTGGTGGCTTGTGGGAGGATTGATACCTATCGGTTTGGATGGTGGATTTCAACTCTTGACCTCTTACGAGAGCAACAATCTGTTCAGACTTTTAACAGGTGGGTTGGCTGGCCTTGTTACCACATTTGCTTTGGGCTTTGTCATATATGATGCCTCCAAGATGGCGATGATGAAGAGATCCTTGGCTCCTGAGCTTCAAACTGAGGTGGAACCGAACTCCGACCTTTTTGAGGAAAAGAGATCAATTGGGGATATGAGCGATAAAGGAGAATCAAAGGCTAAGCTCATTGAGGAAGAGGGGCCAACTGAAGATCAGAAGGAGGAAGAGGAACCAAAGGTTAAGTCTATTGAGGAAAAGGGGCCAACCGAAGATCAGGGTGAGAGGGGGGAACCAAAGTCTGGATTTGATGATGGAAAGGGAATAACCGAGGATATGATGAGCAAAGGGGTGAGAAAGAAGGAGGAGCAGTGAAGGGGGAAGTAGACTCATAACAACCTATTAATCTCCTCAAATCCCTTAACCCTTTTGATGAGCGATACCATCTCATTCATCAAAAAAAGATTCTCGGATTATTATAGAGATGCAGACCTGTATCTACCGGACAGGTTCGGCAGGAGGGAATGGGGCTTCATGTTTTTTGAAGGAGGGTTTATGCAGAGGCATCTTGGCTTTCAAAGCGTGGACAAAGTGAAACAATTTCTTGTTCAAAAGGTTCCTGCGCATGTTTACCATTCCTCGGCATACTACCAGACACCTGATGCTCCTTCCATGAGGGAGAAGGGCTGGCTGGGTGCGGACCTTATCTTCGATTTGGACGCGGATCATGTAAAAGGTGCGAAGAGGATGAGCTATGAAGAAACACTGCGCAAGGTAAAGGAGGAGTTCAAGAAGTTGATCGATAAATTCCTCTTAGACGATTTCGGATTCGAAGAGAAGCAATTGTTAATAGTATTTTCAGGGGGAAGGGGTTATCATATTCATATCCGTGATCCACGCGTGCTTCAACTCAAAAGCCATGAGCGGAGGGAGATGCTGGACTATATCACGGGAAAGGATGTGGATATGAAGCTGATTTTTAAACAGGAACCATTTGACAAGAGGTCCTTTGGACCGCATGTGAAGGTTATGCATAGGGTTCTAATGCCAGATAAGAACGCAGGAGGATGGAAAAAAAAGATGAGGGAAGGCTTATTGAACCTAACCGATGAGCTAGAAAATCTGGGGGAGAAGGAGGCCATAAAGAAGCTGAGCGAATTCAAGGGGATTGGGAAAATAAGAGCAAAAGGCATTTATTCCGAATTATTTGAAGGGGACAAAGGAAATAGAGGTGTCGACAGAATGAGGAACGAGGGGATCATAGAGATTTTCTCCGATGATAAGTATCGCAATCCCTTTCTCGAGATAGTCAAGGGGGAGGCGAGTGTAAAAATAGAGGGTAAAAAAGGACATGACGAAGAGGAATATACTAAACCACTGAGCGGCAAGAAAGAACAAGAAGGTGAATCAGACGAGCCAGTCACCTCCGATATAAAAAGACTCATTCGACTTCCATCCTCTCTCCACGGTAAAACTGGTCTTAAGGTGATGCCCTTGTCTAGGGATGGTTTAGATGACTTTGACCCGTTAAGGGATGCTGTGCCGAAAATATTCTCTGATGAGCCTGTTAAGATAGAGGTCAAAAAGCCAGTTAGAGTAAAACTCAAAAACGAGGCCTTTGATCTGAAGGAAGGGGAGGTCGAAGTTCCTGAATACGCGGCGATTTTCCTCATGTGCAGGAGAAACGCAGAATTATTCCCAGCCAATAGGTCCCTTAGAACCTCTGCCATTCATTCGTTGCAGTAGATGCATAAGTATACAGATTATACATATTAGATAATGAAATAGATATAATTATATATCTTTAATGTATCTT
>JAZGAR010000053.1:0-3741 GCA_036475875.1 Thermoplasmata archaeon | reverse complement strand
GGAGATCCGGAATGATGAGGGAAAGAAACTGCCCCCGCTGGAGACTGGGGAGATCCTTTATAAAGTAGGTTCGGTCATGAAGGAGTATTACAGGGAACCGCAACTCACGGCTCAAACGGTAAAGAATGGGTGGCTTTACAGCGGAGATTTAGGGTTTGTGGATAACGATGGATATGTGTATGTTGTGGATCGGAAAAAGGATATCATCATCAGGGGAGGGGAGAATATCTCCTCCATGGAGATTGAGGAGGTATTGCATGAACATCCGGCGGTTCTTGAAGCCCGTGCCATAGGGGCTCCAGATAATGTTCTGGGAGAGACGGTGGTGGCACTGGTGGTAAAGAAACAGGGACATGATCTATCTGAGGAAGAGTTGATCGAGTTTTGAAAGGAACGTCTGGAGCCCTAAAAGGTTCCCACACGTGTGGAGTTCATGAACGAATTGCCACGCAACCCACGCGGAAAAGTCTTAAAAAGAGAATTGAAAAAAAGATACTTTGGATAGATCGAGCATTAAAACGATCAAAAAAAACTTAAACCTTTGCCCTCTCTGCGTTTCTGCGGTGAGAAACAAAAAACCTATTGGAAGCACACGGCTGAACGGTTACATATTTGTTTCAAAAAAAATAAAATACAAGGAGGTGCTAATTATGAAGGACAAGTTTGAATTAAATTACCCTAAAAAAGTAAATTTAGCGGATGTATCCATGCGAGAGGGACTTCAACATGAAGAACATTTCATCCCCATTGAAGCCAAGCTTTACTATGTGGAAGAATCCATACTGGCAGGCTTTAAGAGATTAGAGATAACCAATTTTGGAAATCCATACTTTCTGCCGCAATTCAAGGATGCTGAAGAGCTTTTTAAGCGTGTGCGTGGCAGCAGGCGTTTGTCTCGTGCCGGAGTCAATTTTGATGATATCGAATTGTCTGCCGTTACCATTCGTGAACCTTCAGTAGATACAGCCGTAGCAGCCAAAAAGGAGGGGTGGGGACCGGATCGTGTTGGCATGATGGTTTCCACAGACGAAGAGCATCATTACGCCAATTCAGGAACGACTTTGCCTGAGTATTGGGAGGAAGCGGAAAGATGCATCCAGAAATGTCATGATGCTAATATAAGATTTATAGGATGTGTCAGCACTATCTGGGGAAGTCCCATCTCGGGCCCCACAAGGTTTGAGGATGCTGTCGAATTTACCAAAAGGTGGATTAGTATAAAAGCCGATGAGGTCTCATATGCCGACCATGACGGCTCTGCACCACCGGATCAGGCGTACCGCTTCTTAGCCATGGTTGTTGATGAAATTCCCAATCCTGATCTTCATCTGGCACATTTCCATGCATCAAGAGGATGGGGATTGGCCAACATTCTTGCTGCCTTACAGGCCGGCATTGTGAACCATGAAGGCGTGTATGGGGGGATCGGGGGGCAGCCTACAAACTTCCTGGATCGTACACCAGTCCCGGGAACCGGAGAATACTATTACCTGGATCCCAATGTTGTGGGTTTGGTTAGTCTTGAGGATATGCTCGTGATGATGGATGAGATGGGGATTGAAACGGGAATAGATATTGACAGGGTACTGGCCATTGGCAGAAAGATGGAGAAGACCATTGGTCGTCGTCTGAGATCTGAATCCATTCTCAATGGCAGGATCCCGAAAGAACCCCGTGAGGATTTTAAGCGAAAAGGTTTAAAAGAGAAAAAGGCAAAACACAATGAAGAGCCCGGTCAGCTATTTCCCTCAAATTGGCCCGAGACAGTGGAACTCCCGGCCGAGATAACGGGGAAAAAATAGCTGGATAAACCTGGAGCACGATATTTTGTAATCGTTCTTCAGGAGTCTACATTGGTCTTATAAATCTTTCTTCTGCCCAGAAAGGGCCAATTTGGGGAAATATTAAAAAAAGAGGTTGAGATTTTCCTGATTTTTGTATTAATGTTCCTACGGTTCAAAAAAGCAATTTCCTGCCATCCATCCTCTTTTACCTCCCCTTCCATTTGGGCTCTCGCTTCTCCATGAAGGCAGCGATCCCCTCCATCAGGTCTTCAAACTGGGTGTTGATGGTCAGTTGCGACTTGAGGTACTCAAGGGCATCTACAAACTCCATGTCGGTAATCTGATAGAAGGAGGCCTTACCGTGACCCATGACCGCAGGACTGAAAGATGCCAACTTCTTGGCCATCTCATCCACTCGCTCCTTAAATTCAGGCTTGGGCACGCAGTGGTTGATCATGCCTATCCGTTCTGCCTCGGCTGCTGACATGCGCTCTCCGGTCATGCACATCTCGAGGGCTTTTTTACGACCCACGTTTCGAGTGAGAACCGCGGTAACCATATAGGGCCAGAGCCCGCGTTTTATCTCTGGGGTACCGAACTGGGAGTCATCACTGGCTATGACAATATCGCAGGATAAACAGAGACCCATCCCTCCGGCCAGGCAGTAACCCTCCACGGCCCCTATAATAGCTTTTCTGCATTGGTTCATTTTATTGAGGACCCTGGGAAAATCACTTCTTCCCTGGTGCATCTCCAGGAAAGACTCTTCACCCGTAAAACTCCCTCCCAGGTCGGCCCCTGCACAGAAGGCCTTACCACCAGCCCCCGTTAGCACGATGACTCTCACATCCTTATCCTCATCCGCTCGGTCTAATGCGGCATTCAATCCCTTAAGGACATCTGCATTGATAGCGTTTCGCGCTTCGGGACGGTTGATGGTAATGGTAGCCACCTGATCAGTAACTTCATAGAGTATCGCTTCTGAATCGTTCATTTTTATTCTCCTACGAAGGAATCTCGAATTTCTTCTCCCAACCACATAAGCGTCTGAGATTCTTGCAACCTTTAAGATACTCGATAAGTATTTTGCTCGTCTCAAAGTTGTAAACTGCCTTGGCAATGAAGGCTTTGGCTAGGTTAGCTCTATCGTCTCGCTTACGGCCTATGCCGCACCAGTTGTAGTCCTTAGTGTGGGTTTCAAGATCCATAAGGGAGACAACTTGCACAAAAATTTGCTCTTTTTCCGTTAGAGGATCAAGTTCCTCTTCTAACCATGGAAAAAGTTTGTATTGTATGCTATTCCATATATTGAAGAGAGTGTTTATTATTATTTCTAACTCCTCTGATCTGATTCCATGTTCCTGTAGTGTCTGACTGATTTTCCCAATACCTTCAGGTCCAAATATCTCGTACATGACAGCAGGCCAGGCATTGATCTCGTTTCTAATCATATCCCCCAAGCCTTTTATGGGGAGCTCGAAGAATCTTCTCTACGATCCAGATATACCCTCAAAGCTCTCTTCATCATAACCCTTTATAGCAACCCTGACTTCCAGGCTTTCAAATTGAGAGAGCCTTCGAGCAAGTCCGGGCCAATAGCCAAGGAGCAGGCCATTCGTCTCCAGGATAAAATCAAGCCCTGGATTTGCCTTGTATCTATCTTTCAATACCTGGTAAAAGTGTTCAAAGGATTGCTCGCCAAGGATTGGTTCAGCACCACTGAGTCTTACCTTATTGAATCCTTTTCTTTTGACTATAAACAGGAGCCTATTTGCAACCTCGGGTGGCGAATAATATTTGTCTGTACTTATCTCTGGATGCAAATTCCTTCCATAATTCCAGCAATAGGCACACAGAAAGGGGCAACCAACACGGTCAGCGGTTGCTATACCACCATAATAGTTGTCGGGCCTGAATCTATAGTATCTCCTTGACAGGCCTTCCATAACTAGTTCCT